>JACQQR010000273.1 GCA_016206875.1 Candidatus Omnitrophota bacterium | reverse complement strand
GCCACCCACCCTCACCCTTGATCCCTCTCCCTCCGGTGGAGGGAGAGGGGCCGCCTGTTAGATCATATTTTTCCTTTAATCCTATACGAACTTAGGAAATGATGTACTAGATACACTTCACGTTTTTTTATCAACTATCAACTATCGACTGTATTTTCAGTTCATACTTCCGGCGTGTGTTGCCGAAAAAGCCCTGCGGGCGGAAAATCATCATGCCGATCATCACCAGGCCGAACATCAGCATGCGGTAAATGGAAAACTCCCGCAGCATCTCGGGCAGAATGCTCAAGACCAGGCCGCCCAAAATCACGCCGGGCACGCTGCCCATCCCGCCTAGCACCACCATGGCCAAGATCATCACCGACAAAATAAAATCGAACGAGTCGGGCGTCACCGAGCCTTGCTTGGCTGCGTAAATCGTGCCGGCAATACCCGCCACTAAAGAACCCGCGCCAAACGCCAAAAGTTTTACCTGCGCCACAGGAATGCCCATACAGCCCGCGGCGATTTCATCTTCACGCACGGCGATCCAGGCCCTGCCCAGGCGGCTCCGCTCCATACGTACTGAGGCATAAGCCACAAGCAGTACACTGGCTAGCACCAAATAATAAAAAGGCGCGGATTTTACGCCGAAATCAAATTCTCTCCACGAAATTCCGCTCTGAAAAACCGGAAACCACAGCGTGGGCTGGTCGATGCCCAAAAGGCCGTTGGGCCCGCCGGTAATCGGATCCAAATTATTGAACACAATGCGCACAATCTCGCCGAACCCCAAGGTAACAATGGCTAGGTAATCTCCTTTGACGCGCAGCACAGGAAGCCCCACCAAAAAACCGGCCAGGCATGAGACAACGCCGGCAATGGGAAGCGCCGCCCAAAAGGGAATATTCCAAGTAATGTTGAGGCCGGCATACGTATAGGCCCCTATCGCGAAAAATGCTGCGTACCCTAAATTGAGAAGTCCCGCATAGCCCACAATAATGTTGAGGCCGAGAGCCAGAAGAATATAAATTCCCGCCGTAACGAGCACATCTTGATGATAAGCGCTTTTGTCCAGAAGAGGAAAAATGAGAGCGGCCAAAATACAGAAGCTAGTCCACAGACCAGGGTCCATGGCCCATGGTCTATGATTTTTTCTTTTATCCATCACGCCCTATCCGCCACACGCTCGCCGAAAAGGCCTGTGGGTTTAAAGAGCAAAATGAGCACCAAGATTACAAAGGCAAACACATTTTTCCATTCGCTCGAAATATAGCCGGCGCCCAAACCCTCGGCCAGGCCGATTAAAATGCCGCCCGCCATAGCGCCCGGAATGTTTCCGATGCCGCCAAGCACGGCTGCCGTGAAGGCCTTCAGTCCGGCCAGATAGCCGTCGTGAAAATTAATGGTGTGATAATACATACCGAAAAGCACGCCGCCCACCGCAGCCATCCCCGAGCCTATCCAGAAGGTAAAACGAATAATGCCATCAACGTGAATCCCCACTAATCGCGCCATTTTGTGATCTTGCGCAACGGCGCGCATCGCCCTTCCCGTTTGTGTTTTCTCAACAAGCCAATACAGCAAAACCATGAAGGCGAGCGAAACGGTCAAAATTACGATTTGCATCAAAGTCAGCGTGACTTCTCCGAAGATAAATTTAACCGGCGGGATAATTTCCGGAAATGATTTGTCCATAGGCCCAAAAATCAGCATCACGGTATTTTGAAGCACAAACGACACGCCAATTGCGCTAATCAGCGCCACAAGGCGCGGCGAGTTGCGAATGGGCCGGTAGGCGGCTTGATCGATAAAGATGCCGAGCGCTCCGGAAAGAAATGCGGCAATGAGAAGAATCACGGCAAGATAGAAAAGCGCGGCGGGAAAACCGGCGCCCGTAGCAAAGCCAAAAAACGTAATCACAGTCAGCCCGATATAAGCGCCTACCATGAACACTTCCCCGTGCGCAAAATTAATCAACTGAATCACGCCATACACCATGGTGTAGCCGAGTGCGATCAACGCATAGATTGCGCCGATAGTCATTCCGTTGATGAGCTGTTGAAGGAAGAGTTCCATGCCACTTTCTCCCCCTCTCCCTCACACGTGAGGGAGAGGGGAAAATTTCTAAATCGTTCTCACATGTTCCCACTTGCCATTTTTGACGCGAAACACGCTGATGATTTTATTTTTTGTGTCGCCATCCTGATCAAATTCCGTTGGACCTAAAATTCCGGAAAACGTTCTTCCGCTTTTTAGCCGGCTAATGACACGCTCTCTATCGAACGCGCCCGCGGAGCGAATGGCTTCAATCAAGATGTTAGCCGCATCGAAAGAATAAGCGGAATACGAGCCCACCGGCCCAAACTTTTTCTCGTAGGCCTCCACGAACCGGCGGGCCTGGGGCAAGCTTTGAATATCGGTGCCAATCATTGTGGCATACACGCCTTCACTGGCCGCGGGTGTGGCCAATTGAATCAACGTAACGTCATAAATGCCGTCGCCGCCTAAAAACGACGCTGAAATATTTAAATCGCGGGATTGCTTGATCAGTAAAGAGGCCTCGGGGAAAAGACCGCCGTAAAAAATCAGCTCGGGCGCAAGCGGGCGCACCCTGGTGAGCAGCGGCGTAAAATCTTTATCGCCTTGCGTAATGCCCTGCCTGCCCAAAACTTTGCCTCCCATCGACTCAAATACTTTTTGGAACTCATCGGCCAGCCCTTTGCCATAAGTGGTTTTATCGTCAATGATAAAAACGCTGCGGGCGCCTAATTCATTGAAAGCAAAACCCGCGGCCTTCGGACCCTGAAGGTCATCGGTGGCGCAAATGCGGAAAAAGGTATCAAAGCCCTGTTTGGAAATCCCGGGATTTGTGGAAGCAGGAGTAATTTGCGCCAGCCGCCCATCAAAATAAACTTGCGAAGCCGGTTTCGTGCAGCTGGAATTTAAGTGTCCCACAACACCCAGCACCGCCGGGTCGGAAACAAATTTTTTAGCCGCCGTCACGGCCTGCGTGGGGTTGTGCTGATCATCAATGGGCGTAAGCTTTAATTTGTAGCCGGGGATCACTTCTCCGTGCTCATTGGCTTGCGCAACGGCCAACTGCGCGCCATTCAAAATGGTAAGCCCTACACTGGCCTGGTCGCCGGTAAAGGGCGCCGAAACACCGATTTTAATCACCGGCTCTTTTTCCTGGCAGCCGGCGAGAATAAAAAAAGTAAAAAAAGTGACAGTCACTAAAGTGACAGGCACTTTTTTTGGCTTAGGGTTCATGATGCCTCCGGTTTGTGCGATTGAGGGACCCTCCAAAAAAACAGACCCGCCCCCATTAGCAATCCAATGAGGATCAAATACAGCACCACCAGCGCGGACAGCACCGATTCCATTTCCACGGCCTTCAACGCAAAAATCTTCACCAGCAGGGTTTCTTGCCCGGCCGGGGCCAAAAATACGGCGCTCGACAGCTCACGGATAGAAACAAAAACCCCCGCAAATACTATGAAAAAAGTGACTGTCCTTTTCCGCCAGAGGCGGATCCGTCCTTCGGCGGAAGTGACTGTCACTTTTTTCTCTTTTTCCACCCACTTTTTTAAGAAAAGAAGCGGGTATAGATATTGAACGATCATGCCGAAGACGAGCATCGCCATCGTCGTGTAAATAAACACCGACCAGCGGTGATGCCAAAAACGGTTCACGACGGCGCCGGTGAGCACGCCGGGAATAAAAAACAAAAAGGCCATGATTTTTTCTGCTCCGGAAGCCAGCAAATTCCCCGAGCGCTTTCGGAACGAATCAAAACCAAATACTAGAAGGGCCAGGCATAAAGAGGCGATTGCGGCAAAAAGAACGGTGATCAATATATTCACTCCCGCCGTCCGGAACGCTTCCTGAAAATAAAGAAGCGAGTCAGCCCGGATGAAAAATATCCAGACCGGAAAAAAATAAAAAGCCGTCATGGAAAATAAAAATACCCAGAACAGAAGCGCCTCGCTCGCGCCGGCGGGAATCATTTCGATTTTTCCGATCAACGCGCGGCCGGAGAGTAAACCAAGATTTTTTTTAACGCTCAATTCCCAGACCGCCCAAAATAGAGCGGCCAGTAAAAACACGATCAACCCCGTGGAAGAAATGAAATTTAAATCGTAAAATGTATTAAAGAACACAAAGATTTCGGTATTCAATGTGGTCAGGCCAAAAATCAAAAGGGCCGACGATTCTTTGAATAAGCCGATAAGAATAATAAAAATCCCGGCCCAGCACAGAAACGACCGGAGATACTTCCCCAAAAACAGGCCGAAATTCGCTCTCCAGCTGCGCCCGCCGTCTACGGAAAATCCATTCCAACCCCATTGAATAAATAACATCACCGTCAAAGCAGCCACACCGGCAAAGTACAGGCCCAAAACAAATACAGCGCCCGGAATACTCGAAAAAAACATCCCGGCAGCATCGCCCACCCCTTCCCCGGCTAACTCGCCCAAGTAACCCCGGCGGCCGAGCAAAAGCTCCCAGCCAAATACCCAAATGTAGACAGGCAGAACCAACGGAGCCACGAGCATCGCCAAAAACACGCGCCGTAAAGGAAACTGCACGGCAGAAAGAAAAAATCCCAAGGGAACGCCGATTCCCATAGCCACCGCGGCGGCCAAAAAAACCAGCAAGGTTTGACGGATCAAGAGAAATGAGGCCGGGGACACAAAAGCGTCGCGAAAGGCCGCCAGGGAAAAGCGCCCCGGTTCAAAAAAAAGCTGCCCGAGAAAATAGAGAAAAGGCAAGACGGCAAGCGCCGTTAAAGAAATAAAAAAAAGACGCGGCAAAAATCCGGGGCGGGAAGAAAAATTTTTGACCTGCTGCCAACGGGTGAATAGTTGATGAAGAAACTGTTGTTCGGGGTCTTTCATGCAGGCACCTTTTGCGCCTGTACCTCAAAAGGCTGGCTAGGCACTTGAATTTTTTTCGGAAACTTGTGAATCATGTCTATGGCGATGGTTTGAATCAGCTCATCATAAAATTGCGTGTAGGAACCGATGTCATTTTGATTTTGGCGAACCCGGAAGCGTTGATTGTCTTTTTGATTTTCCCAGATTAGCTTCCTGGTTTTTCCATCCAGAAGCTGCACAAGGTAGCCGGCATACATCACACCCGTTTTGTTAAATTCATCCGCATCCCACTGGGTGATCGTCACAAATAAATAGGCATCTGCTCTCACGCGGCGCGAGAGCTCTTGTAAATCCACCTCTTTGAACCGCAAGGCCAGGGTATTAAATTGAGTAAATACTTGCACGGGGTCGGCAATATTATAACCCCGCTTGCGCAATTTTTTGGCCAAAACCACGTAGGTCATTTTCGAAACGTACGTGGGGTCGCGCGTGTCCTTGGCGGATTTTAAAAATTCCAGGTTCACCCGGCCGCCAAAAGAGTTCTCGAGAAAATCTTGGCCCAGCCGGGGCTCAACGTGAGCGGTGAGCGGGCGGCCTACGGATTTATCTACGGGAAGAATGGCGATAGTTTGTTTTGTGGCGGGTTCTTTTTTTCCGAAAAACAAAAATCCGGAAAAAAGGAAAATAGCGCAAAGCCCGAGAAAAATAATAAACATTCCCCCTCTGCCTCCCATGGAGGAGAGGGAAAAGCATAAACATTTATCGTTTTTCAATGGGAACATACGCGAGATTGGTGGGTCCGGTGTACTCGCATTCCGGACGGATTAACCGATTGTTGTCGAGCTGCTCGATGGCATGGGCGCACCAGCCTGCCATGCGGGCTGCGGCAAAAATAGGCGTGTACAGCGCAATGGCAAGCCCAAGCTCGTAATAAAGGACGGCGCAAGGAAAATCCACATTGGGAAACAGTTTCTTTTCTTCTTTCATCACGCGCTCTATGCTTTCTGAAATTTGCACCCATTGTAAGTCGCGTTTCTTCTGGGCAAATTCCAAGAGCATTTTTTTCAAAATCGGCGCGCGGGAGTCTTGAATTTTATACACCCGGTGGCCGAAGCCCATGATTTTCTTTTTTTCGCGCAGCGCGGCGCGAATCCAGCTTTCAGCTTTCTCCGGCGTGCCTACTTCCAAAAGCATTTCCATGGCTTTTTCATTGGCGCCGCCGTGCAGGCTTCCCTTCAGCGTGCCAATGGCCGAGGTCACGGCCGAATACATATCCGATTGAGTGGCAATCGTCACACGAGCGGCAAATGTGGAGGCGTTAAACCCGTGCTCGGCGTACAACGTAAGCGAGGCGTCAAACACCTGCACCGAATAATCATCTTTCTCTTGGCCGGTGAGCATATAAAGAAAATTTTTTGCGTAAGAAAATTTTGGATTTTGCTTCGGCACGGATTCGCGCCCGGGAAGGTAATAACAATGGGCGATTAAAGCCGGCATTTGAGCGATTAATCGTACGGCTTTGCGCATATTGGCGTCGTGCGAATCATTGCCGTTATCCGGATCAAATAAGCCCAAGCAGGAAACGGCGGTGCGAAGGCGGTCCATCACCGATGCCCGTGTGTCCATCTCGCTGAATAAAGCATTCATTTCTTTGGGAATTTCGCGCGCAGCCGTAAGCTGAGAAGAAAAATCGGCTAATTGCCCGGCGTTTGGAAGCGAGCCCATCAAAATAAGATGGGCGGTTTCCTCATAAGAACATTTTTCGGCAAGTTCACGGACGTCGTAACCTCTATAAATCAACTTGTCGCCTTTGGGATCCACTTGTGAAATCGAGGAGGAGCCCGCGATAATACCTTCTAAACCTGAGGATGTCATGCGATTCGTTCCATTTGGGTGTATACCAAAAAAGGCAGTGAAAATTGACATTATTGCATACGCGGCCCCTCTCCCTTTTAAAGGGAGAGGGGGAGGGGTGAGGGTTTGGCGCTACCACTCACCCTCACCCTGCCTGCCGGCAGGCAGGGTGAGGG
>JACQQR010000279.1 GCA_016206875.1 Candidatus Omnitrophota bacterium | reverse complement strand
AGAAATTCAAATAAGATTGCCCAGAAAACACCTATCAAAAGGTACAGGCATATGCCGCCTCGGACTGAGTCGGCCGTGACGTTATGCTGGGAAAACAAATTTTGAATCATGACCGCAATCACCAGGCCGACAAACAGCGCGAACAAACTTAAAGAAATCAGCGAAACCAGCTCGCGGTACGGCGCAAGCCAGTGAAAATTAAAAATGCACTCCAGAATAAACGCCCCCACGGCAAGCAATGTGCTCGCAAGATAAATGGGTTTTGAAACCTGGATTGCGCGAATTGCCAGAAGCAAAATAACGACAAAAATCAGGGAAACGACGGGGAATCGCGCTTCGATCTTCAGCACGAAGGGCGAGGCAATCACTAAAGCAATCATAGAAAAAAGCAGCTGCGTATAGCGGTTCATCACCCCTCTGCGCAGCAGCTTTTCTTCTTGATGAATGAATTTTATGGCTTCTTTTTCAACCAATCCCGGCCCCTTAGCTATCCAGAAGCTCGTCGGACTGAACGTCTTCCTCGAAAACTTGCTCCCCATCCATTTTTTTCAATGTCTCCCGTTTTTCTTGCTCGGCCGAAGTTGCGGCGGGGCCGGCTTCAAGCGCCTGATCGCTTGGCCCGTCTTGTGTGCCGGCAAAAGAAACTCCGTAGAGGCAAAATAAACTAATGCATAGGGCCATCCATGCTTTCGTCATAACTATAATCCTCCTTATGAACTTCTACGCCGCGTGCCGCCGCCGTACCCGTTGCCGCCATTGTGCCCGCGCCTCGGGCCTCGGGAACGCCCCCCCGGCCGGGCGAAAAAATTGCGGCTTTCGCCGGTTTTAGCTTCCGAGACCATGAGATAACGGCCCATAAATTCCGTGGCGTTTAATTTTAAAGCACGCGTGGCTTCCTCTACGGAAGACATTTCGACGAATCCATAGCCGCGGGATTTTCCCGAGCGTTTGTCTTTGATTACGTTAGCGCTTT
This sequence comes from Candidatus Omnitrophota bacterium, assembly GCA_016206875.1. GTDB lineage: Bacteria > Omnitrophota > Omnitrophia > Omnitrophales > JACROU01 > JACQQR01. The sequence continues at coordinate 7,453 of JACQQR010000279.1, read as the reverse complement.
GTACATTGCCGCATTGGATAAACAAATTCTTCAGATCTTCATCTGAAGCGCTGTAATGCAAGTTCCCAATATAGAGTTTTTTGCCTGATGCCTTGTCACTTTTGCGGGCCTCGAGTTCGGGTCGGGAAAAAAGCTTCTTCAGCCATGCAAATATCATGAGAATGAACCTCGCTTTCTGTATCAGAGAGAACCATTATATTTCTAAGGTATCGACTTGTAAAAAAGTATTCTTCAGAATTTATGTTTTTTCTTTCCAGCGCCGGTGCGTCCATATCCACTGTTCGGGATTTTGGCGGATTCTCGCTTCCAGTAAATCGTTTAATTGCTGCGTGGTGATTTCTTCGGCCTTTTCCGCAGCCCCCTCGGCCACCGGCACTTCTTCGTGAATTTCTATCCGGTAATTCCCCGCGCCGGTGCGTACGCAAAACGCGGGAACCAGCGCCGCCCCTGTTTTCATCGCAAGCCGCGCCGGAATAGAAGTGGTGGACGTGGGCGCGCCGAAGAAATTAAGCCATAAGCCGTCGCGTCCCGCCCATTGGTCGATTAAAATAGCTACCCCGTGATTTTGCTTCAGCTCCTGGAGCACGGGCCGGATGGCGTTTTTCTTATCGATATTCTTGAGTGTGGTGGCAGTGCGCATGGACTGCATCCATTGAGTAATCAGCGGATTTTTGGTAAGGCGCGCCACGACAGAAAAAGGATACTTTCTAAGATTGGGCAAGAAGGCCAAATATTCCCATGAGCCAAAATGGGAAATCACAAGCAGCACTCCGCGGCCGCGCCCAAAGGTTCTGTCTAGATGCTCCGTGCCGGTAAAAGCAAAACGCCGGGACGCTTCTTTAAGTGTACGAGGAATGCGGAAAAATTCCATGATCGAGGTCGCCAGGTGGCCGAAAGAGGCTTTAGCGATAGCAAGTTTTTCTTCCCGCGATTTCGTAGTGCCGAAGGCGCGGTCGAGATTGTCCAGCGTGATTTTTCTGCGCTTCGGCATGCTGTAGTAAAGCAAAAGGCCGGTGCTCTGGGCAATCCAGCTGGAGACAGAAAACGGCAAGGCATTCACCCCCGCCAAAACGCCGCGGAACAACCGGTATTCGAGCACGTTCCAAAAAGGCAATCGCTCGCGAAGATTGAACTTGGGTTTACTTTCTTTTCTAGCCGGGGGAACCGGCCTCACAGATGCCAAAACAAGTCTCCAAATATAAATGAATGGCCCGCCGCCATCCGAAGCCAAAAAAGATCTCTTCGTAATCAGCCTTTAGCCTTTAATTGCTTCCCATTTGAAACATTTTATCACAGCATCCTTTTGAAAGCGCACCTATGATTCTCCTTTGTGCTACTCGCCCACCCATTTTCTCCTGATTGATCCTGTTTGCAATCCTATGTTATACTCCGCGCTTTCAGCAGGGAATCGTACAGAAATCATCAAGCAATAAAATGAGTACTACTGGAGTCTCCACTCCATGAGCACCGAATGGCCCCGCCCAAAAGCGCAGTTGAAAGTGTCTTTCATCAGCAGGCACGGACTTTTATTATTGAGCCTGTTGCTTGCTTGCGGTTTCCAAGCCTTTTATTGGGCGTATACGGTAGAGGACGCGTATGTTCTATATCGTTATGTGGATCATTTCATTCAGGGTCACGGGCTTGTATTTAATATTGGCGAGCGGGTGGAAAGTTTTTATCTGCTTTGGGTGCTTGTACTTTCAGGTTTTGCCAAACTGAACTTTGATGTTCTCTTGGCATCTAAAATCTTAGGGGGTGTGTTTGCTCTACTCACCCTCATTGCCCTGGATCGGCTCAATCGGGTGATTTCTGCCCGGGAAGAACCCCCTCCCCCTTGTTGGGGGGTTCTCTTGTTATCCTGCAACGCCTCCTTTGCGTTGTGGTCTATTGCCGGCCTGGAAACAGCCTTCAATAGTTTCGTAATCGTCATTACAGTCACACTGTTTGTGAAGGCCTGCCAAACGCGCAAATCCCTCTATTTTCTGATGTCTTCGTTTTGTTTGGGTCTATTGACCCTGATTCGCCCTGAAGGTTTTATTTTTTGGGGAATGGCGTTCCTGAGTTATGGTTGGATCTGTCTTCGGGAAAGAACCTGGCCTATTCAAAAAATATCATGTTTAACAATTCCCTTCTTAATCATTTTTTTGGGCTATCTGCTGTGGCGGTTTGCCTACTACGGGACTCTCGTGCCCAATAGTGTGTTATTGAAAGTGGGCCTGGGGACTTCCGTCCAACATATCAGGCAAGGGCTGCTGGATCTTTATTTTTTTTCAAAACACTATACGATAGGTGTCTTTTTATTCCCCGTACTGCTCCTCTTCACAAAACAACGGCCTCTGGGGGTGAATCTCATACTCTTTTTTTGCGCACTCTACCTTTTCGCTTTTGTTGCGGGTCTTGGCGGAGACTGGATGCCTCTCTACCGCTTTATGGTGCCTATTTTGCCGCTGTTATTCCTTTTGGCCGGCCGCGGCATTCACACGTTGGTGACGCTTCTTTCGGATTCCATAACGGACGGAGGGAGGAAAGTGTTAACAGCGCTGCTTCTATCTTCGCTTCTTGTAATGAACCCGGCATTGGCTTTTTTTTCAAAATACCTGAATAATCAGCAAGCCCGTTTGAATGAGCCGGGCGTTCAGCTGGTTGGAGGCACTGCGGGGACCTATCTGGAATCTTTTGGCCGATATCTGAAAGAAACAGCCGACCCCGGAGATCTTCTGGCTGTGGATGGAGCGGGCGCTATGCCTTATTACTCCGGGCTGCCCACAGTGGATCTATGGGGATTTATGACACCTGCCATTACAAAAATTATCATCCAAAAAAACAGACCCCTCCAGGAAAGACTGCGGGAAATAGCCGATTATGTTGTTTCCTTAAGGCCTAAATATATTCAGGTGGTGGAACCGACGGGAGAATTGATAAAGAAAAATCCTTATTTCCAAAAGAATTACAAACCTGTTCCGGGCTGGGAGCACACCCCCATGTTTCAAAGGCAGTAACGAGGGATCAGGCTGAGCCCTTTTGTGGTTTTGCCCCCACAGTTGTCAAACCCAAAAGGTTTTTTACCCGGAAGAAAATAGCGATGGGCATCTTAATGAAAAATTCACGAATGACCCGGTCCACTTTTGTTTCCTGACGCCTTCGAAAAATATTCTCGATTAATTTCCATAAGCGTACCGGGTGATAGATAAAAGAGAGCCCGTAAAATTGGGCTAATGCCCACAACCGAATGAATAGAAGTTTTTTGTTACTGAAATTAGGATTCCACGAACGCGCCGTCCACATGCTGGTCGCTCCCGACATCCAGTGACAGTACTCGTCATCCATCGTAATCGCATTGGCCTTATTCAGATCATGAAACAATTCTGTATTGGGCAGCGGCACAAATAAAGACACGGCCACTTCATGAACCCCCAACCGGGCCATTCGTCGGAGCCAGGCAAAAGTCGTGCGTATATCCTCCATCGCCTCTTGAGGCAACCCGACAATAATCAACATGCAGACCCGCATGCCTGCCTCAAGCGATGAACGGGCCGATGCCTCGAGGTGTTCCAAATTAACATGCTTCTTAATGGCTTTGAGAACGCGCGCACTGCCGCTTTCCGGTGCGTAGCTGATGTAGCGACACCCGGAGGCCATGAGGTACTCTGCCACTTCCGCATCAATAGCTTCTGAACGGGTCCCCACGGGCAGCTGCCATGTGAGGTTGAGTTTGCGCCGCAAAATTTCCCGGCAGAACGCAAGAATCCAATCCTTTCGCACAATCGCGGTCAAATCTTGGAACTGAAAATCGTTTGCCCCGTAGGTGTTCACGTAGTGTTCCATTTCATCAGCAACTTTCTCCGGAGCGCGCGGGCGCCACAGGGGTGTCCACATTTGCGCTGAAGAACAGAAAGTGCATTGATACGGACATCCGCGCGTTGCTAACATGGGTATAGTGCGCCCCACCAGAGGCCCAATGAACACTTCGTTGGCCATGTACGCCATTGGATCCATCAGATCCCAGGCAGGCCACGGCAATTCATCCGGGTTCATAGTGCGGGGGCGGCGGGCCGTTTGAACAATGCCTCCGGACTGTGCCTCTCGATAGGCGATGCCTTGAATCTTTGAGTAATCAGCCGTGCCAGATTCAAAAGCACTCAAAAGCTCGAGAAGGGTATGCTCTCCTTCTCCCAATATACAGAAATCCAGGGGAGTCTGGCTTAATACCATCTGATACATAGCCGTAATGTGTTCGCCTCCGCTTAACAATTTGACCCTTGGGAACGAGGCGCGCAGCGCATGCAATAACTGTCTGACCATAGGCCACGCGTGAGTAAACATGCAGGAAACCCCAATGACTTCTGTGTCCGTGGGAACTCTTTGTATAATTTCATCAAAATTTAAACCTTGAATGAGTCGTTTATCGCGATAAGGCCACGCGCGAATGGTTTTCACAGCTTCACCGACTGCATCTACGATTTTGACCTGATGACCAGCTTGGCGGGCGGAAGCCGCTAAATAGGCGATGCCGAGTGGGGGTTGAGTAATTGTGGAGTAATTATCCACAGCCATCAAGCCCGGCGGTTGAATGATAACAATTTTCATCGCTTATCTACAGCCCCTAATTTGATAAGGAATCAGCAAAATAAATACCGATTGAGTGTATCAGGGCATATTCGGCATGGCAAGAATTTATACCTAAATACATCTCCGTAACTTGACATGTTGGCAAACTCTGAAACCGTGGATTCACTGGCCATACTAATATGGCATAACAATTAAAAATGGGCGCAAGCCCATTCACAAACCGCACAGTATCGCATACCCACAAAATTAAATTGTTCGTCATTTCACCGCTTCCCAATGCCCGCCCTTGTCGGGACCAATACGTTTTAACCGTCCTTCTTTTTTAAGAATTCTTATGGCCTTTTCGATGCCAGCAATGCTTAATCCCACACTATCCGCAATTTCTTGCGTCGTAACATTCGGATTTCTAGTGATTAGATTGAGAATTTTCTCCCTACTTTTCTCCTTACCTTTCTCCCTACTTTTCTCCTTACCATCCTCTGTTTTTCCTACCCCCTTTTTCGGGCGCTCGAATTCGATAAAGAAGAAACCATTGCTCGATATTTTGGGGAAGGGCAATCCAGCGCTCTCCATGCTCTCACGAATGCGTTTGAACCCGGATCCCATGCGCTCGACTCGATGCATTCGGGCAAAGATGTCCGCAATAAGCTCATTGCGCCTGACCGAAAGATCGCCGAGCTTTTCCTGAGTCATCCCGGCCGGGAAACCACCTGGATTTTTGATCATCACACGATCCTCATGAACTTCTATCATGACGCTTGTGCCGCGTATGTTGTAATCGCGATGAATGATGGCATTGGCTACCGCTTCACGCAAAGCTTCAAGCGGAACTTCGTAATAATCTTTCTTTTCGCACTCATGGCGAACCCTGACTGTTCCATCTGCCAAGGTGCGCCTGAGCGTCAACGATGGCGGAGAGGGAGGGAGTCGAACCCTCGAGCCCTTGCGGACTACTCGCTTTCCAAGCGAGCGCACTCGGCCACTATGCGACCTCTCCGTTTTAGAGCGACGTCAAGTCGCTCAAAACGAGTCGTTGGGCAAAAAAGCCCAACGGCTCCTTATAAAATTAATTACTGCAAATCTAAAGCGAATTTGAGCGCGGTCTCTACTTTTTCCATTTGAGAGAGCCCCAAAATAGTAATACATTTTACAAGAATTTGTTTTGGGATCGTATTGACCACATCTAAGTTCACAACGCAAGATTGCGGCAGCCCGTCGGATAAGCCCAGGGCCACTTCAACAGGGATATTACGAACGGTCCGGGTAATTTCTGCAATGGTGATATGCTGTCTTACCTGAATCGCTTTATCTCTAGATAAAATTAAAACCGGCCTTCTTCCGGCGGGCTTTGGTAGTTGCGCCCACCAAACTTCTCCTCGCTGCATTACCATTCCTCCTGCGTAAAACTTTCTAAACCGGCTCGGTATAGCGCTTCCACATCCGCCACCCGCTCTGGATTTTTTTTGTATCCCTGCTCGTACCTAGTTTCCATCTCTTGTTTATCTTTCTGATCGAGCCAATACACAATTGCTTCTAAAATGGCTGCGCTTCTATCAATTTCCAATTTACCCCGAATGAGCTCTACTTTTCTTAACGTATCCTTTGGAAGGCTAATGGTCACTTTGGCAGTTTTGAAGGCGTGAGTTTTCATATTTCAATACCTCTTTTAGTAGGATAGATATCATCTAGAAGTATGACACACTCATCCCGGCGAATCAATTGCATTCTCATCGTTTTTCTTTCCTTAAATTTCTGAAAAATTCTTGCAGAAGCGAGCGCGAATCACATTCCATTAACCCGCCCATAGTGGGAATCCGGTGATTGAGTCTGTCGTCCCCTACTATGTTAAAGAGCGTGCCGCACGCTCCCGCTTTGGGGTCGGCCGCGCCGTAATACAGCTCCTTGACGCGCGCCTGTACGAGCGCGCCGGCGCACATGGCACAAGGCTCCATCGTAACATAAATCACTGCCTTCTCAAGACGGGCATGTTCCATCACACTGGCGGCCTGCGTAATAGCGATCATTTCGGCATGCGCCGTAGGATCCTTCAACATCTCGGTTTGATTGTGCGCGCGCGCAATAATTTTTTGGCCCAGCACAATCACCGCGCCAATCGGCACTTCCCCTTTATCGAAAGCCTTGATGGCCTCCTTCAGCGCTTCCTTCATGAAATGTTCGTGAATGTTTTGCATGATTTACTATAATATCCCCTTCCATTTAAGGAGTGCCTTTTATGATAAAACAAATGCGGTTTTCTGTTTTCTTCGCTGTTTTCCTTGTATCGGGTTGCGCCGCGTCCATCTACACGGCCAAATACCCCAGCGCGATTTATCCGCCGGTTCCCCCGGAACAAGTTCAAATTTTAAGCGACTACCCGCCCAATCCCAATTCGTTTGTAGTCATCGGCGAAGTCTCCGTAGGCCAGATGTCCGGAGAAATGGATCATTTTACGAGAAAAGAACTCAAAAAGAAAGTTGGCGAAATGGGAGGGAGCGCTGTGGTGCTTCGCAGACGTTTAGAAAATATTTCGGCGCACCTTTCTACAACAGGCGGGCAATCCGCTTCAGGAAGTCTCTTGGGTTTGCAAAATTCCGCACCGGCTCTAAGCGGTTATAACACTATCGGAAATCCCGCCGGCACAATTTCCAATTTCTCCATGACACCGGAATACTCCGGCAAAGGCCAAGTGCTTCGCTACTTGCCGCCGCGCAGATAATGTTGAAAAATGAGCAAATCACAAACTGGCGGAGGGGGCAGGATTCTTCGCCTCCGGCGGATCCGACTCCGTCGGAGAACCTGCACGAGACCCTTACAGGCCTAACGGTTTTTCCGCCTCCGGCGGACCCGCCGTGGCGGGCAAGACCGTCCTTCATTTTACAACTTT
>JACQQR010000284.1 GCA_016206875.1 Candidatus Omnitrophota bacterium | reverse complement strand
GATAATCTTCCAAATGCTGCGCTTCATGCCACAGGATTCCGGCCAAAAATTCAGGCGGAAACAGTCTCAATTTATTGGCGTAATAATGAATCCACGAGGCCTTGCCCTCCGCATCCGTGCGGGTTCCCAAAATTCCCGCTTCCATAGCATATTGTTCATTGCCGGGCGCGAACAAATCCTCAGGCGCAATGTCGGTGAGGTCCACATGGCCGACGGCGGGATCAGCAAGCAGCCCCAAATATTCGCGGATACTTTCTCGATTGGCTTCAGGAGGAAGAAGGCGGGTTAAGCCGGTCAAGTGATGGATCACATCTTCTTTTGTGTTGAGAGGAACATAATAATAAGCGGACGTACTTGCAGCAGGCGCGGAGGCCGCAGGCGCCGGAGGCGGACGGCTGCCGAACAGGCTCCAGGCCAAAATGGATGCCAGCATGACCAGAGGCAGCGTCATCCATAATATTGTGCGGCGGCGCGCCTTCCAAAAAGAAGCAGCCCAGTCCACCCATACGCCCAAACTGTGGCCGTAGGCGGCTGGATTCTGCTGAGCGATGGCTGCAAATTCTTCAGCCGTGAGCAGCCCATCTCTTTTCAGGGCATTAAGGATGTAGTCCCTGCGGTTAAGCGGCATGCCGAATGATTCCAAAGCCGATTGCTGGTCGCGGGCCAGTTGCGCAAGATAACGGTTTAGCAGCATCATGGCGGAAAGTTTTCTCTCTTTCATTTTTGCCAAAAACCGGAAAAAAATTTCTTCCGCGGTTCGGGCGGAAGTCTGAGCGCCGCGAAAATCTTGCTCGAATAAAAATTGCGCTAATAACTCGCTTTCTTCAGGAGAAATATCTTGGTGAAAGAGCCAGTCATATTCGGCATTAAAATTGGGTAAAGACCCATCCGAAGGATCTTCAAAAGGACCAAAGCGCCTTTTCAACTCTAAAGCGGTTCCGCCTTGATGAATATTTCTGAAGGAGGTGTGCGGATAATTTTTAAAAATGAGAGCGGGGTCATGGTCGTAACCCACCAAATAAACACTATTTAATGAGGGCGCTTTATGCGTTCTTAATGCCGAGGCTAGATCGCTATTCATTTTCCGGTCTCTGCCCCAAAGACCGCGGAAATAAAATATATTGCTAGCTCGGGCATGCCTCGCCAGAGTAAAAAAATCATTGCCGGTGTCTCGGCGATTCAAATTCAGAATAAAATACATCAAGGTCGCCCAAGACCGAAAAGGCGTCCGCTCTACTTGCACATAAAACCGGTTTTTCAAAATAAATTGGAATGTTTGCACCCCTCTCGGTCCTAACCTATGGGCATATTTCAACACATCAGGATTTTCCTCATAAAATCCTGTTTCTATAGCAAATGCCCTCTCATCCACAAATTGGTTGTAGATGGGAACAAGATCCGGATCTTGAAGCAGTCCGGCCAATTTTTCGCTTTCTTTTGCCAATGCCACTTCGTCGACATGGCCATTATCCTGATAGGAAAACCAAGCAGCCCGTTCGGGATACTGTTTGGCATATCGGTCGAGAATTTCGACCATATTGCAAACATATTCCAAAATATATGCCATCTGCGGCCTTCCTCTTGCGTCTCGTCCCGATTCCTGGATCATCTCTTGCACGTAAGGAATAGCGGCATCTAAGTCTGCCACCTCGTCGCCGTGCTGCCACAACAGGATGCGATGATGGCCGGTAAGATCCGGATATAAAGGATTATTTTGTGCTGCCGGTTCTTTTACTGCCGGCCCTTTTTGTGTTACTACCGGAGACAACAGCTCGCGTAATTGTTTCTTTCTTACAAAAACAAAAATAACACCCACAATAAAAACAAGCGGCAGAATGGCTACTACCGAAAGCAGCCGCTTATATTGAAAAATCCCTTCTCTCTTTATAGGATCAGAATCGGTTTGTTTTGGTTGGCTTGCCGCTTCTTCCTCATCCGAGGCCAAATGCGCTTTCACTTTTCGCTTTGTTCTCAACTTGTCATTTTCTTTTTTTGATTTTCTCCCCAAACTTTGGCCGGAAACGTAACCTTTCTGCACCACATCATTCCAAATAATCCTCTCCACTTCAGCCGGCACCAACATTTTATTTCCAAATTGAACATTTTCCCTTCGGATACGGCCAAACCAGTTGAGAACTCCTTCTTTTTCTTTGATTTGCTTAAGAACATTCACGGCTTTTTCGTACGTTGCCGCCTCTTTTAATTGCGATGCTGTCATTTGGTCGGGCCTGAGAGCAGCATGGGCTTTTTCCGCTTCGGAAATGGGCTGGGGTGGAATGATAGGATAAGTGGCTAAAATCCATTCTCGAGTGACTTCCTGTATTTGAGGCTGAACGACTTTCTGAACAGGCGGAGGGGGCTTCAAAACAGGAATTTCAACTTTTTCTTTCGGTCCAGAAATCAAAAATAGCGCTACGATAATCGCTACTCCAATCAAGGGCAGCAGATAGCTCCAAGTAGCGATTCTCTTTTTAGCTCCCGGTTTTTTAAATTGCCCGCTTTCTTTGGCTTGAGCAAACTTCGTATCAATCTCCGCAACAACGGCTGGCCAACCACTTTTCGCCGTTAGTTCAATAGATAATGTAGCTTCTTCGGAGCGCTCATTAATAAAAGTCAAAATCACCTGAGTGCCTGCCCTACTGGCAATCACTCGCTGAATTCCGTCATACACATTGCTGGATTGAAAATGCTGTTTTAATTCATCTCTGGTTTTTTGAGCAATTTTTTCTTCCCCGACTACTTCGACTCTATCAAGCTGTGCCCCCAAACTTTCAGCTTCAAAAACTTCTCCGGGGGCTACGAGTTCGTCTGGTTGGGACATGGCGGAAGGCACGGCGGGCGCGGGGGCAGGGGCTGGACGATTGTTCGCTGGTGTTGGGGATTCAAGAGATGCGCTAGCGGCGGAAATATCTCCTGCTTGCGCTCCTTCCGGAGGGGCGCGGGTTTCGGAGGGGGCGGCGCCGCCAGGGGCGGACGGAGGGGCGACTTCTTGGGGCGCCTCTTCTCCTTTTTGCCTTCTTAACTCAGGAAGCAGCGCTTCTATGGCTGCGGAATCTTGGATTAAATTAACTGGGTTCAGATCTGCCAAATCCCGGAAATGATCTAGAAAGATATATTCGGGGCGGCCGGCGGCTTCTGCTCCGTCGAAATAGTAAACTAGAAAATATTTTCCGGCGCTTTCTTTGATGCCCACTAATGTGTGTCCCCAAATCCGCACGTCCGCTTCCATGTCGGTTGCGTCGGGGAAAAATGCTTCTTCTACTGTGCCGGTCAATTCTTGATCCAAAATGATTGAGGGTGCCGGTACGATCGGGCTGGCTTCATCAACTGACTCCTCTGGCCATAAAGACCGCGGCTCACCGTGCAAGAGCCCCGTGAGCATGCCCGCAGGCTCAACCGTTTTACGAAACCAGGCCGCAAACTTTCCTTTCCACGTCTCCCCCATCTCCCCGGCTTTCTCCACCTTCCACATTCTTCTCAGTTTCGATCGCTTTGCGCGTTCATTGACCGTATCTCCATTCCCAATCAGACTCGCGCCTTCCAACACCGCTTCCGGCTCCAATTCTTTTCCCGCACGCTTACCTTCCTCCAGCACGAGCCGGATATTGTTTATCCGGGCATCCAGACTGACCGGATCCTGGGCTGTGGCCAAATCCGTCTCCAGCTCAAGGGCTTCGGTAAACGTGTCATCATCCAAAATTCCTGATGCACGAATGCTTTTCCACCGCGCTCGGAACGGCACTGCCTCTCTCGTTACTTCAGCTTTTGCCATTTCAACAATTTCCGCCGCCAACCCCTCATCCGTTTCAAATCGGTCCTCTCCGGCCAGGCGAGTCAATCGGAGGGCTTGTTCCATTATGCTCGCGTCATTTTCAATGCCCCATCTTTTGCTTGCTGAGGCGGCTTTCAATTTTCCGAGTCCGGCAAGATCAGAGGCTGGGTCGCTTTCGTCTGCCTTCATCGCTTCAAGCCGGGTGCGTAACCGGGCATAAGTTTCTTCGCGAGGCGTCCGGACGGCGAGATTCAACTCTTTATCGAGGGGATCCAAATATATCGTTTCGGGATTTTTCTCATCCAGACATACCCGGTCGGCGGCAAACACCAGTTCATCCGGAGATAAATCGAGTCCGGCGGCCTCAACCATTTCTCGCACTTTGGCCACGCGGCGAAGCAGCTCCTGGGCACTCAATTCCGTCATCAGCGTCGGGCGAGAGGATATGCGCTTCAATATATCTTCAGTCAGAATGGGCGCTATCCTGCCGACTTCGAATAATCCCTGATCTCCTGCCAAAGCCTGAAGGCGCAATTCCCCTTTCGGCCCCGTGAGCGGTTTGTTTCTTTCTTGCCTGCGCCGCTCACGTTCTCTTTCCTTTGCCTCTCTAAAAACAACCGCAATATCTGCCATTATGGAAAACGGAACGAGAACCAAGCGCTGCAACAATTCCGCCAGAAACGATCTCCCCATTTTTTCGGCTTCCAAAACGTTCTCAAAAAATGCTCCGTACGCTTTCCAAAGCGGCGTGTCTTGAAATTCTTCCCGATGAGCTCTCATCCGCTCGGCCAACAGTTTCAAATTATCAGGCGTAAACAGGGTATAGGTTTCAGGCCGCTTGGCCGCCACTCCTAAAAATTCCACGGCGCGGCGGCGAACTTCGGGATCTTTATGCGCCAAATATTCGCCCGCTTTTTTCACGGAGACGGCGGTAATAGGCAAGGGCGCCGGAGTGTGTCGATGATCATGGCCGGGTGCTGCCCAGCACTGTCGAAATACTTGATTGGTTTTTTCAGATTGCATTAATTCTTCCATGACAGCATCGTCTTCCAAAACAGGCGCTACCGAATTAAATATTCGAATAATCTCGGGCTTTTGCCAATATAAATCTTCCGAGTTACGAGTAGGCGTACGCTTCAGCCACTCGGCCAAAACTTCGCCGGTGAAAACATTCGGTCTTTTTAACGCCATTTTTTTGAGGAGTTCTGTTGTGGGACGTGGCATGCGGAGCGTAGCAGGCTTATGGACTCTCTCCGGTTCTCTGGCCACATAATCCAGATAGCGCAATAAATAAGCTTCTGTTACAAAAGATGAGTCAACATCGAACAAGGCATCGCAAGCCGCGCTGACAAAGTCGGAGTTCACGTCTTCATCCAGCAGAGCCAGAATTCGTCTTTTCATCTCGTCATTCACAATTTTCGGATCTTTTTTAATGCATCGTACGATTAATCTCGTTTCGTCATCATTTACTTTCGCTAAATCATCCTGAGTGGCAATCAAACCCAACACTAAAGAACGCACTTGTTCCGTAAGATCGGGGGTAAGCATAAACAGCCGGTCAATACCGATGGCTGCCCCATTACGAACATACTGATGCTCGCCGTGGTGCTCCTGATACTCGTTCCAAAGCATGGGGAATAGATATTGCATCGCCTCCAAAGCCAGATCGCGATGAGCAACACCCATCTCACTGATTCCCTCAACAGCCGCAAGGCGCACCCATGGATCTCGATCCGTAAATCGACTGGACAAATGCCTCATCGCTGCTCTCGCCACTTCCCCATTAGGTGCGCCTAATCGGCTCATGACACGAATGGCATGAACACCGTTGGCCCTCACGATATCATTCCCATGCGTAAGCCAATCGGCATAATACTCCACGGCCGTCGCCGCGGTATGAGGCTGAGCTATGGCAAGTTCAATAACAATACCAGTCCCCTCTATTGCTGGTACGTGGTGAGCCGGATGAGCAGTTGCAACAAGGGAACCATTGTGCTGTCCATTGGGTGGAATCAACAAATTGCGCGATAACCGATCGAACAAATAACCCATCGCTTCCAAAGCGGCTGCCTGATGAGTCCTACCAATTTTGGCTACAGCCTCCATTGCTGCTCGTTTCATTTCTTCCATCGAGTCACCAAACGCATCAAATAATCGCCTCATAACTTCCGATGCCCTTTCCGGGTGGTCGATTGCAATTTGCCGGAGTCCCCGCACCCCCGCTAATTTTGTATTAAGAGCGTTATACTGATTCAGATAGCTGTAATAAAGGGCCAACCGCCCAAGAAGATTTGGATCCGTTGAGTCAAGAGGTGTCCCCAAACTCCCGGCGAGGGCGCGGCGCTGGGCGGCGCGGAATGATGGGCTTTCGCCGAGCGATTCTGCCTGCGCTTCAGCTCCATCTTCAGTTGCTTCTACAGGCATATCCTGATCTGCCATAGCCTCCGATATATTCGTTCTTCCCTGAATAACGGGCCATACGCTTTGGCCGGCCCTTGCGGCCCGAAGCGCTTCTCTTTGAAGCTCCGTCCGTATCTCTTTTGACGCTGCAGCAATAACAGAAATGGCTGCCGGTGATAATAACAGCTGCCCATTCGCCGCCCGCTCGCTAATCATGTCCTGCGCAACTCGTCGTGCCGCTTCTGCATCTCTCGATATGGCAATTTTGACCGCCTGCGAGGCATTGAAGACTGTTTTTCCATTCACTTCCACCTTCACTAGCTCCAGGGCTGCACTCTTCGCCGCTTCTGCGTCTCTCGATGTGGCAATTGCCACCGCCTGCGAGGCATTGAAAATCCGATTGCCTTCTTTGTTTTCTTGCAATATTTCCTCAGCTACTTTCAGCTTCCTTTGACTGTTTGCCCGCCGCAAATAGTTTATTAGTTTTATTCCGCTCACTCCGAAAAGCTCCTCGCCTTTCTGATACTGGCCCGGATCAATCAACAATGAAAAACAAGATTGAATAACTCCCTCCTCTACCCCTCTTGCCTCATAAACCGCCTTCCATTCCCATATTCTCCGAAACAATACGGCCGCTCCTTGAAACTGGCTTCTCGCCATTACCGCCTCTGCCTCTTGGGCCTCAAGCCAGCCTGATTGCTGCCATTCATCCACAATAGGCTCTGTTGCCCGGATCAACCGTTCAATCATTGCGTCCCTCAATGTTGCTGCTGCAGCGATTCCAGTTCGACCCCATTCCTTTTGCAACCATTCCTGATATTCTTTCTCCTCTGCACTCAGCAACCCTCGTTTGAAATCATCTCCATTGCCTTTCCTCAGCGTGGCCCGCGAGCGATTTACCCCAGCCCGTGCCGGTCGCCTTTCATTTGTTCTTCCTCCCAAACTCGCCCCGAGGGCGCGGCGCTGGGCGGCGCGGAATGATGGGCTTTCGCCGAGGCGGACGAGTTGAGGGTCTGAAATGGCTTGGGCGATGAGGGCGGCTCCGGAGGCGGCGGCGGGCTCGGGGTGGCGTGCGAGGATGGCGTTTACATAATGTTGGCGGCTGGGGCTTCCGGCGCGCGGGGCGATGACGGTGTAGCTGGAGTCAGACTTTCGGGCGAAATCGGTGAAGGCGGCGGTGTGGAAGCCTCCGGCGATGACGACGGCGCGGAATTTTTTGCGGGCGGTGAGCTCGCGGCGAATATTTTCGATGAAGGCCTGGTCGCGGCGTTCGACTAGGCGGTAAAACTGAAAGGCCGTCGTCAGTCGTGGGTCGTCAGTCGTGAGTAGACCTACCGACGACTCACGACCGACGACCGACGACTGTATTTCTTCCCACTCCTCCCTTGTCAGCTCCAGCAGCGCAAGCTTGTGCACCAGCTTCGCCTCGCGGACTTCGTGGACTAGTGCTTTTTCGGCATCGGTTTTGGCGGCGGCGGTGATTAATTGGGCTAGCCATTGATTGAGCTCTTTGAATAAGTTGGCGTCACGGAGTTCGTATTGCAACGTGAGATTTCTGGCGTAGCGGGTGAAATTGGGGTATTGCTCGAAGCGGAAACCTTTGGGTTGAAGTGAAACGTACAGTTTTTCGAGAACGAAGCGAGGGTTGCCCAACGTACGGCGTACAGAGTACGGTGTACGGTGAAAAAACCACCCCTCAATATTTTCAGTAATCTTGTTTAACGCTGTACGCTGTACGCCGTACGCCATACGTTGTATCTGCTTCCATTCCCTCTTCGCTTTTTCCATATCTACTGCTTTCTCTTTTTGTAACCGCAGCAGACGAAACAGCGCGGGGAAATGGCGTTGCTCGAGAAAGGCTGTGAGGTCACGACCCAGCAGGCGGCGGCTTTGCTGATTGAGTGACGGAAGCTGTTGCAACACACGGCCATTTTCTTGTTCCAGATGCAGATAAAAATTGAGAAGCGACGCTAAATCTTTTCCTGTCTCGCGGCTTATTTTTCGATCGAGCACGCGCCCCTGCTGGCTGGCCCAAGCCTTGATTTCGGCCTCGTGGCCCAGCACCTCGCGCAGACACCGGATTTCTTCGCGGTATAAATCAGGATTTTCAATACCCACAAACTCAAGCGGCGCGTTGCCGTGTTCCAGTAGATACAAATCCGCGGCGGTCATCTGTCCCATTTCGGCGAGCTTGGCTGCGATTTTCCGGTCAAGCGGCGCGTCGCCGGTGAACGCTAAATATTTTGCGTCGAGACTTCCGATGGCGGCTTCCACAAATACTAAATCGATTTTTTGCTCGCGCGCGAGCGTGTCCAGCACCTCAGCCATATTTTTCTGGGCCACGGGGTCGGCGTGCGCGTCTTCGAGGTGAATCAGATAGGGATGCTCAGGGGTTGCAGGAAATGGAGATTGGAACTGATCCTTCAGCCAACCGTATTGAGGAGGAACCCTCACCCTGCCTGCCGGCAGGCAGGCCTAAACCCCTCTCCCTCTGGCGCGGGAGTGGGGCCGCGAAACTCGAGTAGGCTAAACAATTAACCCTGCATTTATAAGCTTATTGTTTTTTT
>JACQQR010000283.1 GCA_016206875.1 Candidatus Omnitrophota bacterium | reverse complement strand
CTTCCTAAGGGAGAGGGGCCGCGTGGAGGAAACAATAGCCTTTGCTTGCTTCAGAACGCTGAATAATCACCGAAATTTTAGAGGGCTTTTATGGAAATTTTATCTACAGGCATTGATTTCTTCCTGCATTTAGACAAACATTTGGCGGAAATAATTCAGCAATATGGCGCTTGGACCTACGTGATCTTATTCCTGATTATATTTTGCGAGACGGGACTGGTAGTCACTCCGATTTTGCCGGGAGATTCTCTTTTGTTTGCCGCCGGGGCGCTCGCGGCCGTAGGCGGATTAAATCCGGTGATGCTTTTTATGATGCTTACCCTGGCGGCCGTGCTGGGGGATTCGGTGAATTACGGCATCGGACATTTCGCCGGGCCTAAAGTATTTCATGAAGAAAAATCGCGGTTTTTCAGAAAAGAATATTTGGATCGCACCCATGCCTTTTACGAAAAGCACGGCGGTAAAACCATTATTATTGCGCGTTTCATTCCCATCATCCGCACCTTCGCCCCGTTTGTCGCCGGGGTAGGCGCCATGACGTATCCTAAGTTTTTCGCTTACAATGTAGCGGGAGGCATGAGCTGGATTGCCGTTTTTGTTTTTGGCGGATTTTATTTCGGCAATCTTCCCGCCGTAAAACATAATTTTGCGGGGGTCATTGCCGGCATTATTTTTGTGTCCATTCTCCCGGGCATCATTGAATTCGCCCGTCACCGTTTCCGCGGAAAAACAAGGGTATCCAGGGTGCCATGATGAGTCATCTTGGATTTTGGATAGGATTTAATGTATTCGTGGCGGCGATGCTGGCGCTGGATTTATTTGTGTTTCATCGCAAAGATCATGTGATTAAAATCAGAGAAGCGCTGGCCTGGACTGTTTTTTGGGTGATGCTGGCCCTGCTGTTTAACCTGGGGGTATATTTTTTTAAGGGCTCGCATAAGGCGTTGGAGTTTACCACGGGTTACCTCCTTGAATATTCTCTTTCCGTGGATAATTTGTTTTTATTCCTACTGATTTTTAACTATTTTAAAGTGCCGCGCGAGTACGAGCATAAAGTGCTTTTTTGGGGCATCATCGGCGCCATTGCCTGCCGGATTTTATTTATTGTGCTCGGCGTGGCGCTCATTAAAAAATTTGGCTGGATTATGTATTTATTCGGCGCGTTTTTGGTATTCACGGGCGTGAAGATGGTGCTTCACAAGGGCGAGGAAATTCATCCCGAGCAGAATCCCTTGATCAAACTGTTTCAGAAGGTGGTTCCCCTGGTGCATCATTATGAGGACGGAAAGTTTTTGTGGAAACGCGCGGGTAAAATTTATGCCACACCCCTGCTCTTGGTGCTTGTGGTGATTGACGTGATGGATATTGTGTTTGCCGTAGATTCCATTCCGGCGATTTTTTCTATTACGCTGGACCCTGTGATTGTCTACAGCTCGAATATTTTCGCTGTGTTGGGTCTTCGTTCGCTTTACTTTGCGCTTTCGGGGTTGATGCAAGTGTTCCATTATTTGCATTACGGCTTGGCCACGATTCTCACTTTTGTGGGCGTGAAAATGCTGCTGCATGATGCCTATCACATGCCCATTGTCATTGCGCTGGGATTTATTATCGTGGTGCTGGCTTTTTCTATTATCGCTTCCATCCTTTGGCCGAAAAAAGAAAAATTGCCGCATGCCCCGAAAGATTTAGTCAACTAACAAAAACGGAGGTTTTATGAAATCAGGCAATCCTGCATTAAGCGATAACGTGTTTACCAGCGCCGATCGTACGGCCGGCGCCGGAGTGATGACTATTTCCGGAACAGTCAATAAAGTGGGCCTTTTGATGCTGCTTTGCTTGGCCTCTGCTTCCTGGACATGGCATTTGTATTTTGGAGGCGGCAATCCGCAGTCGATTATGGGATGGATGTGGTTTGGCATAATCGGCGGATTCATTGCGGCCATGGTCACTATTTTCGTGAAAACTTGGGCGCCGGTCACAGCACCCACTTATGCTGTGCTTGAAGGATTTGCCCTGGGGGGCATTTCCTCTTTTTTTGAGGCGCAGTTTCCCGGCATCGTCATTCAGGCTGTGATGCTCACGTTTGGCACGCTGGGCGCTTTGCTCTTGGCCTATAAATCGGGGCTGATTCGCGTAACGCGCAATTTTACATTGGGCGTGATAGCGGCCACAGGCGGTATTCTGATTGTCTATATCGCGGATTTGATTCTCGGTTTTTTCGGCATACGCATTCCCATGATTCACGAGTCGGGCTGGCTGGGCATCGGATTCAGCGTGTTTGTGGTGGTGATTGCCTCCCTGAATTTAGTGTTGGATTTTGATTTTATCGAACGGGGAGCCGAGAGCGGAGCGCCTAAATATATGGAATGGTATGGGGCTTTCGGCCTAATGGTGACTTTGGTATGGCTTTATTTGGAAATCTTAAGATTGCTTGCGAAACTGAATTCGCGGAAATAGCGACTGCGTCCCGGCGGCCGTTTTCTAAAAAGTTTCACTCGCCGCTTTCGCCGTTTCGCTACCAACACGTTGCGGATTATTTCGGTAACTTGCGTGTTCTAGAAGTGGAAATCGGCTCCGGACGAGGAGCGTATTTGCTAGAGCGGGCCGCTTTGTATCCGGAAATGAACTTTTTGGGCATTGAGCAAAAAGAAAAGCTGATGCGCCTTTCCCTCACGCGTGCCCGCGCGCTCGGGCTTACGAATGTGCGCTTTATCGCGCCGGATGCAAGAGAGGTGATCCGGAGCCTTCCCCGGGAATCGGTTTCCGTCTTTCATATTTATTTTCCCGACCCTTGGTTCAAAAAAAGGCATATCAAGCGCCGCTTCGTCAATCATGAGTCGATACATACTCTTCACGAAAAACTGATTGCCGGAGGACTTGTAGAGTTGGCCACCGATGACGGCGATTATTTCCGGCAAATTTTGTGCGAACTTGACCGGCATGAATCGCGCTGGAGCGCCCGGCGGCAAAGCAAAAACAGCCGTCTTTTTAGCCCGGAAACCAAAACCCTTTTCGAGCAAAAATACGAAGAGCAACACCGCGACATTTTTTATTTGGAACTGAGGAAGTAAGACGCATGATGAAGCCATATGACACAGTTTTCGATTTTCTGTCGGCAGAATTTAAAAAAGCAGAAGTACCTTTTGTGCTGATTGCCGGATTCGCCGTTAATTACTACAAGGTGGCCCGTCAAACCGGCGACATTGATTTAATGATTGCGGTGCAAGATTTTGAAAAAGCCGCTGAAATTTTGCGAAAGGGACAGTATAAGCAAACTTTTAAAAATGAGACGTTCGCCTGGTTCGAAGATAGTCCGATATACCGAATCGGAATTGATACGCTCTTCGTGGCGCCTGAGACGCTTCAATCTATGATTTCGGAAGGGACTAAGGCGGTCATTGCCGGTGCAGAAGTTATAGTGCCCTCTCTTCAACATTTAATTGCTTTAAAATTGCATTCTATTAAGAGCAACACAAGAAGGGAATTGATCGATTTAATTGATGTGTACTATCTGGTCCGGGCGCATGGTATAAATGTTTATGCGGATGATTTTAAGCAATTGTGCGAAACCTATGCCAATAAAGAAATTTATCAAAAAATTGTCAACGCCGTGCAGGAGAAAGGCCAATGAAAAAACTCAAACTTCCCGTGAGTGATATTCCGCTTCGAACCCCACCTAGGTATTCAATGGATGAATATTTGGGGTTCGTATTATTTAATTTCAAACATACGTTAGATCAAGATGCATGGAAAAAATTTAAGCGAGAAACTCAACCCATTGAACCTTTCCGCTTGAAATAAAATTAATAGGAGATTGTATATGGCGCTTACCCCT
>JACQQR010000281.1 GCA_016206875.1 Candidatus Omnitrophota bacterium | reverse complement strand
GTGAAAAACAATGCAATATAAGAAGATAAATGTAACCTGTTTATTTCAATACAGTTACAAATTGTCTAAAAATGCATGCAATATAAAGCAGTTGCTAATCAAAAGGTTACGATGCACCCCACCTTATCTTTTGCGTTGACAAATTTTGTGCGCGCAGCTAATGTCTGGTTTTATTTGCTCTGCGAAAGTGGTAGAGATGTCCAAACCTTACTCTTGCAAAAAACACGTAATGTTTGTTTTTTTTTTGGTTGTCTCTGGCGCTTCTCTTGCCAGCGCAGAAACTCCTCGATCTTTTTCCTCAGGTATTTTGCCCATTGAAGAATTTACCCCATTAGCTTTAGAGCATTGCAAAATGGGCCCTGCATACATTCCTCAGCCGCTTAAATTGGTTTACGATTCCGAAGGCAGGCCTTGGTATTTACTGGATTTTCTGCGGGCTTATAACAATTCCCCAGGGGAGATGTTAGGCAAAAGGCAGGCTTTTGATCCGCGCTCCGGCGAAGCTGTTAACGATTCCCGAATTCTGCAAGATTTGGGAGCGCGGATTTCCTTTGAGGAGGCTATTCAGGTTGCGCAGAAATATGCCGGTTTCCCCATTTCTCCAAAGCGGGGTGAGGGAAAGCTATTGTTGTGGGATTCTATGACGCGAAAAGTTACTTTTGCGGTCAATTACTTTGATCTTCCACCCGGCGAAGCAGGGCAGGACACTTTATCCCAGCAAATTCAGATTGAATTGAAACAAGATTCGTTCGAGAGAGTCTGGTATGTCATTTCATTAATTCGAAGAGATATGGAAAAGAAAAAATCTTATTTGGCGTCGCGGGTGGTGATCAATCCTCATGACGGCAGCCGGGTCAGTGATCTTGAAATTCTTTCGGACATCAAAGCTCGACCGGATGACCCTGCTCTGAACATCATTGGGTCAACGAAAGAAGTTCTGTCACCGAAAATGGTAGCTTTCCTTTATTTTTTATCCATTCTCATTGTGATGGCAGGATGTTTCCTGATTTTGTGGGGACTGTATGTGCTGTTCCGCAAAGCGGGATGGATGGGCGTAGACATCATCATGTTATTTTCTGTTGTCATCCTATCTATTTTTACGGTGTATTTTTTTATGGAAGGCAAGGTGTTGTTCGGCGCTTCGATGCTTTCCGTGCTGATTTATGCCGTCATTATGTGGGCTTTTTTCAAGATGACAATGGGGATGGGGCTAACCGGCTCGGATGCTTTCGAAGTGGTTCCTCATAAGGATCTTCCCCAATTTTCGGATGTTGGGGGAATGGATCAGGTCAAAAAAGAGTTGAGGGAAACGGTGGGATTGATTTTGGGAAAAGGCGCCGCTATTCGTCAGTACCGGGTGACATTTAATGGCGTATTACTGTACGGACTGCCGGGCACAGGAAAATCATTTTTGGCCCGCGCTACGGCCGGTGAATTCAAAATGAATTTTTTGCGGGCGAAAGTTTCCGATTTGTTCGGCATGTATTATGGTTCTTCGGCGCGTAACGTTGATATTTTGTTTCGCAAGGCGCGCAAGAAAGCCCCTTGTCTTTTATTGCTGGATGAATTTGATTCTTTGGCATCCGAGCGCGGGATTGAAACAGTGTACATGGAAGACAGGCGCGTGTTGACGCATTTACTGACCGTTCTGGAAGATGTACGCAAGCTGGGCGGAAAAGTAGTGGTGTTTGCTGCTACCAATAACAGAAATATTATGGATCCGGCCGCCGTTCGCGCAGGTCGTTTTGATAAACATATCCACATTCCGCTACCCGATGAAGAAGCGAGAAAGGCCATTATTTTGGCTCATTTGCAGCATAAACCTATGCGGCCCGGCTTTGATATGGCAGAGCTCGTGTACAAAACCAACGGAATGAGCGCTGCGGATATTGCTTCCGTTCTAGACCAGTCCGTATTGGATCAATTAAGCGGTACGATTACAGAGCCTGCCAAACAAATAGAACTCTCCAATCCGGTTATCGCCCAGACCATTCAAAAATTCGCCCAGCAAAGAAAGCCAAATCTGAAGAAAATCACCTGGGAAGACCTCATTCTTCAGGAAGAGGTTACCCAGGAGCTGAAACGTTTCGTTAAAATTATCGAAAGCCCCGACTTGATACGGCGCTCGGGTATTGAGCCTCCCAAGGGAATTCTCTTGTACGGTCCTCCCGGGACCGGAAAAACAACCATAGCCAAAGTAATTGCTTCCCAGGCGAACGCATCTTTCTTTCCCATATTGCCATCCGATGTTTTTTCTAAATGGCGGGGAGAATCCGAAAGAAATGTGAAAAAAATATTTGAAGAAGCCTGTCGGCATAAGCCCGCCATCATCTTTTTCGACGAAGTGGATACCATGATGTCTGCCCGGGGGGATATTTCCGATCATCACTCTGACAAGGTAACGAATCTTATTTTGCAAAATATTGACGGCATGCAGGATGTCTCAAATGTTTTCTTTATTGG
This sequence comes from Candidatus Omnitrophota bacterium, assembly GCA_016206875.1. Lineage (GTDB taxonomy): Bacteria > Omnitrophota > Omnitrophia > Omnitrophales > JACROU01 > JACQQR01. Next base: position 2,662 of record JACQQR010000281.1, on the reverse strand, counting down.
AGCAACGAATGCTCCCGATGCCGTTGACCCGGGTCTCTTGAGAGGCGGCCGGCTTTCTGTCCAATTCGAAATTCCATTGCCTGGAGAAAAAGAACGAGAACGGTTGTTTGCTCTCTACCTGAAAAAATGTTCTTTGGCTCCCGACATAGACATTTTGGGGTTGGCCCGGATGACCGACCGTTACAGCGGCGCCGATATCCGGGAAATATGTCACCGCGCAGTTTTGGATTCTCTGGGTCCCATAGCCGAATCGACGGCCGAAAGACCGCCGCTTGTTCTAGATCAAGAGCAACTACAAATTTCCATCCAAAAATACCGCAAACGCCTGCAGAAATACAAAGTCCCTTCTCATTTCAAGCAGATGGGATTTTAAAATGCAGAAATTTATGAATCATTTTACTGCGGGAGTTGTTTTATTTTTCAGTATCGCCATTTTAGCTTTCTCTGGTTATGCCCAGACCAAGCCGGAAGAGCAGGCCCTTCCGCGCGACAAATATTTAGTCCGCTCGGGCGTAGCTCACGATGCGCATGAAGATATTTTTGGACTGATTACTATTGATGATCCAAAAAACTTTTTTACGCCGGCGGCGCCGCAGTTGACTTGGTGGGGCGAGTTCAAGCCTTTTACTTCCTGGGGGCGGCCAAAACTGCATGCCGAATGGCTGGATCCGGACGGCGAAGTAATTGCTGCCCAGGATTTTAAGGGGCTTCATTGCCGACTGGCGAAAACCACGCTGAAAGTTGGGCAGGCCAATGTGAATTTAAGAGAAGGAAAATGGGAAGTGCGTATTTATATGAAAGGAAAACTTTTGGACAGGAAGAATTTTGTAGTATTTGATCCTTTAAAGCCGCCTGCTCAGGCAGTTCCGGAAACTGTGCCGACTGTTACCATTGTGGGCGCTGATCAGGAAGGGGGCGTGCAATTGTGAAAATGGTTTTTATCCTGCTATTTGCCGCGCTGCTTTCCGGATGCGCCACCGTTAGCCCGGGTAACTCCTTAGATGATGGTAGTGAAGGTATTAAATGGAGTCATTTAGCTTCTTCCGGCATAAGCGAAGATGCGCATATGAATATATTTACAACCACTGTTACCCCAGAAGGCCGGACGGGTTTTTTCACAACCGATACCGAAAAAGTTACTTGGTGGGGGCTTGCTAAGCTTTGGGCGTTTTTCATGCCGCCGCGGTTGTTAGCGAAATGGTATCAACCCAATGGAGAATTATTTTGGGAAGAAGAATTCTCCTACGATAACAACGCACTATTCATAAAAGTCAGTTTACCCATTAAAAACGCTCCCGCCCGCGATTTGCCGGGGATTTGGCGCGTAGAAATTTATTATCAAGACAGGGTAATTGACCGCGAAAAATTTCACATTACGGGGACAGACTCCGTGGCCACGGCTGCGCCTAGCGCTATTACCGGTACTGCTGCTAATGCTCCTACGGCCACAGATATTTTCCCCGAAGCCTCGGGAATGGATGAGGATATTCTCAAGCATTACAATCAAGCCCGCCTATATTATAAAAACGGAATGTATGAAGAAGCCCGGCGTCATTTGAACGCTATCCTTCAAAAAGATCCTGATCAAATCGAAGTACATTGGGTGCTTGCGTCCATATCCTTCCGTCAAACCCGGTGGGATGAGTGTCTCGAAGAATTAGATTATGTGATACGGAATCCTAAATATGAAGATCGGGTTCTCCGCACTCGTAATATGGTTTTGGATATGAAAAAAGCGGAGGCGGCTCGTACGCAATGATGAAGCAACTATTTGTTCTGATATCAGCGTTCATTCTATTGCTGCCCGGCTCAGGGGCTGCCGCGCCGCTTCCGGCTCCGGCAACAATTGATTTAGGCCCTTTTTCCATTGCATTGGCGCATCCTGATCAATGGAATGCTTCCATGAATTCCCAGGTCAATCATGGGGCGCAGTTTATTCATAAGCAATCAGGTGACCGAATCATTTTTTCTTTTCGAGTTATCACCGGCTACGAAACCGGGATGGAGAAGCCGGAGCATAACCCATCGCAACACATCCGGTATTATCAATTTCACGAAGCCCAACGGCTTGTTCTGGTGTTTGATTATGAAACAGATGTACAAGAAGCCGAAGAGTCAGTGGGCTACTCTGATTTTCTAAACCTGGTTTCCTCTGCCCGGCTCAATGCAAATTATCAGATGTCTTCCTGTCTCCGGTGGGGGAAAGTGTGGAGTCAGTTTCAGGAGTTCGCCGCGGCCAAACGCGTTTCCAATGATATCGACGCCATTGACCGTTACGGAGCCGAGTTGAAGCGTGAAATTGAAAAGGAAATCGCCTCTGGGGGTAAAAGCGGCCATTCCTGCGGTGCGCTTTATTATCTACTGGGCAATTTATATTGTTTCAATAAAAATTGGGAATTTCTTGGGCGTGGATTTAACCGGCAAAAAGCCCGGTATTATTTTGAGGCGGCTTTAGCCCTTCGCCCAGAGTCTTCCGAAATTGTCCAAGCCCTTCGGAATATTGGTTCTAACCTCAAACAGTAAAGGATTTAACATTCCACGATTAGCTCTGTAATTAAAACCAAAGTCACTGTGCGCCGAAGGACGCATCCGTCCTCTGGCGGAGATTCCCGCCTGCCTGCCGGTAGGCAAGGCTTTTCCGCCCCGGCGGACCCGCTGAGGC
>JACQQR010000280.1 GCA_016206875.1 Candidatus Omnitrophota bacterium | reverse complement strand
CATATGGGGAGGCCTGTGAATCAAGGAAAAAGCGGCACAACCCGTCGATTGAACGGCGAATAGTATCAATACAACTCGAAGAATCGCGAATCTCATCTTACGCACTTCCCTCCTGTTTTCCGTTTGGGGATACTACTGCAGCATGACAATTGAAAATGGGCGTAGCCCATTCTCAAACTGCATAGTACCGCGAACCCCCAATATCAAATGTCTTGCGGTACTACTCTCGCCCGATATATTCGCCGGTTTCGGTATTCACCCGGATGACGGTTCCTTCATCAATAAAAATAGGCACCTGAATTTGCATCCCGGTTTCCAGCATAGCGGGCTTCATATTATTGGACACAGAATCTCCCTTGATCCACGGGGGTGAAGAAGTGACTTTCAAAGTGACTTGTTTGGGAAGCTCTATAGACACCGGCCTTTCTTCATGGAACTCGATTTCCAGATCCATATTTTCTTTCAGATAATTTTTGGCCGTCCCCACGGTTTCTTCAGAAAGCGAGATTGTCTGATAATCTTCCAACCGCATAAAATGAAATCCGTCGCGGTCCTTGTAAAGAAACTGCATTTTCTTGGGCTCCAGATGAGTCACTTCCATTTCTTCCGTAGAGGAAAATTTATTCTGCAAAATTTTGCCTGTGCGAACACTTTTCATGGTCAGCTGCACAAACGCCCTTTTATTTCCGGGCGTATAGTGCGTAAAATCCAGCACCAAATAAAGTTCTTTATTGTAGATAATGGCCATCCCTCTTCGTAAATCATTTGCCTGCATGCGGTTCTCCCCTCAACGCAACATAATGAATGATATCATCCGTCCCGCATTTTCTTTTTCCCGGCGATAGGAATAAAAATCATCCGCGTGACAATCAGTGCATAATCCGCTATCGAAAATAGATTCTGCGGGAATGCCTGTCTCTTCGATTTCTGTGTGAAGATAAGCCGCCAGGTCTAAGTGATTCTGGCCGCCCACGGTGCGGATAAACGGCCTGAATTCAGGGACCTCATCCGGCCCAAATTCGTAGCAACAAGCGCGTATGGACGGCCCCAAGAGCACTTTAAAATTTCCCGGATCGCCCGCGGAATGCAGCACCATTTTCTCTACCGTTTTCGGGACAATTCCCAAACGCGCACCTCGCCATCCTGCATGAATTAAAGCAATGGCGCCTCGGACGGGATCATATAGAAAAACGGGAACACAATCGGCCGTGCGCACAGTCAGCATTATTCCCGGCTCAGCGGTGCATGCGGCATCGGTTTGAAAAATGTCTACGCCCGGCGCAAGCTTTCCCTCCTGAAACATATGTTTTTCAATCAAAACCGCGTTAGAACCGTGGCACTGATTCAGGGCCACGGAATATTCGGGCAGAACGCCGACGGTGTCAAACAACTGTGCGTGCCTCGAATGGCCGGAGGATTTTAAACTGATCCCCGCTAAAACTTTTTCTGTATCGAAATGATGAAATAAAAGATGGGTGGAAAAACGTTCGGTTAAAGAAACCTCTTTGTCTTGAACCTTCATGATGTTGCGCCGGGCATTCCCTGGTCCGGTTCAAACAATTTTTCTGCCGTTAAAACCGCCGCGGCCTTTTCGTTCAACGGATCCTGATTAAAACGCTTCCGGATAGCCCCGTGATGCAAATAATTATTGAGAGCCACAAAAATCATGCCCTGATCCAACGCCAAATACCGGAATGCTACTTGCCCCGTTTTCGGGTTTACCGCATCGTAAAATCCGTATTCGCCGTAAATATCATAAAGCGCAATCAGCCGCCTTAGATTGGCAATCACAATTTCCGGCGCCACTTCCAGGGCCAGAATGCCGGCGTGAGGAGAAACAGCGCCGGCTTTGTATCCTTTTGAGCCCATAGGTTTGGCGCCATACTCCGAATATCCGCCTTCCGGAATGGCCGAAGGACTCATGCCCCATACCGGATATTTGAGCTCGCCTAGCGTATAAAGAATATGCCCTTCTACATGCCGCTTGTCATTCAGCCCTAAACCTTCCGGCGCCAGGCGGTATTCGTCGAGCACCAGCACCGGCATAAGCGCTTCAAAAAGCGAGCCGCCCCAGCTGGGCACATATTTCAATTTTTGCCATTCATAATATCCGCCATAAAACTCCGCACCCAAAACCTTTTTCTTTTTTCTTGCAAGCGGCTCCATAAATTGCCAAGCGTAATTTTCCGGAAAGGTCCGGTAGGTGTGGAACCAATGTTCGACGGGCACCTGGCCGCGCCCGATTGCGATATAACTGCCGGCGCGGCTTTCCGAATAAAAAGCGCCGTAGTGATAATCCGCATATAAATTCATATGCGCGTAATATCCGTGAAACATCTGCCGCTCCACCGGATCATAGAAGAAAGAGAAATCAAACTGATTCAAATAATCTTCACAGGACTTGCCCACTTCCCCGGGAAAAGCATTTTTGGCCACAATCAGCCCGGCCGCAAGCCAGCTGGAATCTACGAATGAAACAAAATGGCTGGTTCTTTCCAGCGTGCTGGTGTCGTAATAGTTATACGGAAAACCGCTGGAATGATGCTCCAGCTTACGCATCGTTTCCAGAGTCGCCAAAATTCTTTTAACAGCTTCCTCCTTGGAGATAAAACCAAAATCATACGCAGACACCATCACCATGAAATAAAGGCCCACGTTAGTGATGTTGGTGTAATCGCCCACCCATCCGTCTTGTGCAACGGGCGTTTCCTTGCCCATTTGAATGGTGTCGAGCACTAGATGATGCTCTCTATCTACCGCTTCATCGAAAAAACGCCAGGTATCGCGCGCCACTTCCATTAAAAATTCGTTGTCGTCTTTAGAAAATTCCTTTTTCAGCAATGTTTTTTTAGGATAGCCGCGAAGGCGCGACACTAAAAATTGTTGATACTCCAAACCTTCGAGCCGCACCGGCGTTTTTTCAATTTTTCGCTCCGGAGACTGCATGGCATTTGGACCCGGCTCCCCTGTTTTTGTAAATTTGATATTATCGAAATAGAGCACGCCTTCTTTTTGACTCACGCGCCGGTCCTCGAACACCACGACAAATTCATCCAAATCGGTTAAGGCGATGGCCGGATTTTTCCAAACGGCTTCATCGGCAAAATTCAAAAGACCGGTAAAACTTCCGAGCGGAATGCTCACATGCTTCCATTCTTTCGTGACCCCGTTGACGATATAAGTGCCCTTCAACTTTTCTACGCGCTCTTTGTCCTTGAATTTTTTGATTTCTATTTTGAATATTTCTGTTGCGCCTTTTTGGGCGTCTTGCTTTACGTCAAATTCCAAATGATCGTATTGAGACGCATCTAAATTTTTGAGCTTGGTCCAAAAACCATTGGAAGAGGGGTATGGGGAGTCTACATCGTAGGTGAGTTTCAAAAACAGGCCTTCGCCGTCGGCGCTTTGTCCGGGTTCAATATCCGGGTAGGCATCGGCAGTGTCATCTTCGGGGTCCACATCCCAGGCGCCGCTTTCTCCCCCTAAATTATTTTCCAAGGTGCCGGTTTCAAAGTCATGCACGATGAGTTCAATGGGCTCAACCGGCTCTGCTTCCGGCTGGCTGGGTGCGGCGAAAACAGGTAGAGATTGAGTGAAGAAGAAAACGAGTAATAGCGCCAAACATTTATTCATGATGGTTTTGCTCCAAAATGCGGCTTGAATGGCCTGCCCCTCGAACGCTTCAATCGGGGGCCGGTAGGGCATGCAGTATAGCCAAGTGTAATACCGCATTCCATTTAATTTTGTGGGTATGCGGTACTATACGGTTTGCCAATGGGCTACGCCCATTTTTAATTG
>JACQQR010000272.1 GCA_016206875.1 Candidatus Omnitrophota bacterium | reverse complement strand
TATGAGCGTGCCGTAAAAGAAGCCGTCAACAATATTCAAAATAAATATACTCAGAAAGGGTTTCGTTTTGCGGAAATCCGCTCGGATATAGACGTCAATCAGGACACAAAAGAGGCCGTGCTTTACATTTTGGTGGATGAGGGCGGTAAGTTTAAAATCAAGAGTATCAAGTTTTCCGGCAATCAAACATTTACCTCCAGAAAACTGTCAAAGTTCGTCAAGACAAAGCCCGAATTTATTTTCCTCTTAAGAAAAGGAGTGTTTGAAGAAGAAAAATTCCAGGAAGATATAGACCGCGTACGGTCATTTTATCAGGCCCAGGGATTTCTCGATGTGGAAGTGGCTCCCGAATTTGATTACGACCGGAAAAATCAGAAGATTTATATCACCATTACTATTCGGGAAAACGCCCGCTATTATGCGGGGGATATAAAAATAAAAGGCAGCGTGCTTTTCCCGGAAAGCGAAATTTGGGAACATTTGGGCATGTTACCCGGTTTTGTCTTTTCGCAGGCGAATATGCAGCAAGATATAGACAATATCCGCCGCTACTATTACCGACAGGGTTACATCGGCGTGCAAATTATTCCGGATGTGGTGCTGAATCCCGACACGAAGAAAGTGGATGTGGTCTATAACATCACCGAAGGCGATTTGTATTTTATCGATAAAATCAAGATTCGCGGGAATGTTAAAACCAAGGATATTGTCATTCGCCGTGAACTTAGAATTCGTCCCGGCGAGCGTTTTGACGGCGACAAGCTGGACCGTTCCAAGCAGCGGCTCGAAGATTTGAACTTCTTTCAAGAAGTGGTGTATGACACGGAAGAGGGTTCTGCGCCTAACCGAAAGAATCTGATTTTTCACGTTAAAGAAAAGCAAACCGGAGAGTTATCGTTCGGCGCCGGCGTCAGTTCTATCGATAAATTTGTGGGCTTCGCCGAAATCGCTCAGCGTAATTTCGACTGGATGAATTTTCCCACCTTTACGGGAGCCGGCCAAAGTCTTTCCATCCGCGGGCGTTTGGGCTCCATTACGCAGGATGTGGACATCAGTTTTGTAGAGCCTTATTTTCTGGGGCTTAATTTATCTTTTGGAGTGGATGCGTTCAGTGTCAAGCGCGAAAAAAATAACACCGCTTTTGATGAGCAAAGAACCGGGATGTCGGTGAGCTTTGCCAAAGCGCTTTCTGAAACGATTAAGGCCGGTGTGGGTTACACCTTTGAACAAGTCAAGTTGTATGATCTATCCAGTGATGCCGGACCGAGCGTAAGGAAATTTGAAGGAAAAACAAATTTGAGCCGGCTTCGGTTAAACCTTTCCCGGGATACGCGCAACAGCGTTTTGAATCCCACACGCGGAACTGTAATCGGAATTTCAGGGGAATTGGTCGGAACGTTCCTGGGCGGGGAAGCGGATTATTTCAACACACAGCTTACCTTTTCCAAATATTTCACGTTCTTTAAAAAACACGTGCTGGAAGCAAAAACCCGGCTGGGCGTAACCGACGCCGTAGGCGGTTCGGATGATGTCCCCGTGTTTGACCGTTTCTATGCCGGCGGTTTGGGAACGGTGCGAGGCTATGAGCCGCGCCGGGTGGGCCCTCAGGAAAATGGACAGGCCGTGGGCGGAGATAGTATTTTAATTGTAAATTTGGAATACACCGTTCCTTTAATCGAGAGTTTTAAAGCGGCGATATTTTTCGATATAGGCAATGTGGCGGCGGAATCGTTTGCCCTGGACACCGATACGTTTGCCGCCAGCGTAGGGCCCGGTTTAAAAATACAAACGCCCATCGGCCCGGTGGCGTTGTATTACGGTTATCCGGTGATGAATCCGGATACGGAAAGCGAGCATGGCCGTTTTGAGTTCAGCTTCAGCAGAGGTTTTTAGGTTCCAACAATTCAAACATCATCACAAAGGAGAAGAAATACATGAATAAGCATGTCATAAAATTATTTTTGTTGATTCCAGTGTTAACGGTGCTCGGAGTATCCGCTACGGCAGCCAGCGCCTACGCGGAAAAAATCGGTTACGTGGATGTAGCCAAGGTATTTGATAAATTTGAGAAAACCAAGAAATTCGACAAAGAACTCTCGGAAGCGGGAAAGCAAAAACAGCAAGGACGCGATACCTTAGTTTTGGAAGTGCGCCGTCTGAAAGACGAAATGGCCCTTCTTTCTGACCAGGGTAAAGAAGAGAAACAGAAACTAGTGGATCAGAAAATGAGAGAGCTTCAGGATTACGACCGGGATGCCCAGCGCGAGCTTCTGGAAAAGAGAGAAGGCGTAATGCGCGAGATTTTTAAAGATATCGATGAAGTGATTCGCGATTTTGGAAAACAAAAAGGGTATGATTTTATTTTCAATGAACGGTTGATGCTCTTCCGGAATGAAAAATATGATGTAACCGAGCAAGTGTTAACTGAGCTGAATGCCCGCTATAAAAAATGAACCGTTCGGTTCACCCCGGGCATAGGCCCGGGGTCCAATCGATGAGCAGAGAACTTTCTTGAACAAGCAAACAACCATTCGATCTTCGATTCGGTTCGAGGGAAATGGGGTTCACTTAGGTACGCCCGTATCGGTGAGCCTTCGTCCCGCAGAGACGGACACAGGCATTGTTTTTCTCCGGTCGGATTTGGAGGCGCCCCGGAATTTTAAAGCCTGCATAGAAAATGTTTCCGCCTCTTCCGGGATGATGGGACGCCAGACCACGTTGGGCGTCGATGGAACTTTCATTTATACCATCGAGCACTTGATGTCCTGTTTATCCGGACTGGGCGTGGATAATTGTATTGTTGAAGTTTCCGGCGATGAAATGCCTGTCTTAGACGGCAGCGCGCTTGAATATGCGCGAAAAATTTTGGAAACGGGGCTCGTAAAACAAGACCGGGCGAAAAATTATTTTGTTATCAAAGAGCCTCTCTATTTAAATTTAGGCGACACAGTAACTATTGTGCTTCCTGCCGATGAGCTGAGAGTGAGTTATACGCTTAGTTATTCCAAACATCCCGCTCTGCATCATCAGTTTGCCACGTTTTCGGTGACGCCGGAAAATTATTTGAAAGAAATTGCCCCGGCCAGAACGTTTTGCTTAAAAGAGGAAGCGGAGCATTTGCGCGCTCAGGGCTACGGCCAAGGCGCTAATTTTGAAAACACTCTGGTGTTTGATGGCACGGGAGAGCCAATTCAAAACCGCCTGCGGTTTGAAAATGAAGCGTGCCGGCATAAAATTTTAGATTTAATCGGGGATCTTTATTTATTGGGCAGGCCGCTTAAGGCGCATATTATTACTTTTAAAACAGGGCACCAGCAAAACGTAGAATTAGTCAGGAGGCTACAGCAAATGGAAGAGTCCATGGGTTCATGTTCAGGCACTGCGGCAAACGGGGAATCTCATTCTTCATGCCATGCAAAACGGGAATTGGATGCTACGGAAATCATGAAGATTATTCCTCATCGTTATCCTTTTCTTCTTGTGGATAGAATCCTGGAACTAGAAGAAGGGCGGCGTGCCGTAGGCATAAAAAACGTCACTATGAACGATTATTTTTTCCAGGGCCATTTTCCCGGCCACCCGGTGATGCCCGGAGTGCTTATTGTAGAGGCGATGGCGCAGGTAGGCGGTGTGATTATGCTCAGCAAAGAAGAAAACCACGGCCGCCTGGCCTTCTTCATGAGCATTGACAGCGCAAAGTTCAGGCAGCCTGTGTACCCGGGGGACCGGCTCAAACTGGAAGTAGAAGTGCTCAAGGTTCGTTCCAAAACAGGGCAATGTTATGGGCGGGCGTACGTAGGGGAAAAATTGGTTTGTGAAGCAGAAGTGAAATTCGCCATTGTTGAGCGAAATCAGTAGTACCGCAAGATATTTGACATCGAAGTATACGGTGCCATGCAGTTTGCCAATGGGCTGCGCCCGTTTTCAATTTACTCATGCTGCAGTAAGGGCTTTTTATGGAAATCCATACTGATTCCACGCATAAAACCGTCATTCATCCCACGGCCATAGTGAACTGCGGAGCCGAATTGGACCGGGGAGTTGAAGTGGGACCGTTTTGCTTTATCGATGCGCACGTCAAAATCGGAGCCGGCACAAAAATTGGGCCCCGCGTGACTCTTGAAGGCTATACCACATTAGGCCGGAATAATCAGATTTTTACCGGCGCGGTAATCGGAAGTCTGACTCAAGATAAAAAGTATAAAGGCGGAAAAACGTATCTTCGAATCGGGGATAATAACTCGATTCGTGAATATTGCACTTTAAATCCCGGAACTTTGGAAGGTACTGAGACGGTGATTGGCAACGGAAATTTGCTTATGGCTTATGCGCATATAGCTCATGATTGTATCGTGGGCGACGAGACCGTGATCGCTAATAACGGAACGCTGGCCGGGCACTGTGTGGTGGAGGATAAGGCCATTATCGGCGGACTCAGCGGTGTGCATCAATTTGTCACGATCGGAAAACTTTCTATTGTGGGGGGGTGCTCTAAAGTGACTTCCAACGTGCCGCCTTTCATGATGGTAGACGGGCATCCGGCCAAGGCTTACGGATTAAATGGCGTGGGCATGGAAAGAAACCATGTGCCGGGCGAAGAGCGTTCCTATTTGAAAAAAGCATTCAAAATTATTTTTAGATCCGGCCTGGCGCTCAAAAACGCAATCCACAAAATAGAAGAATCGATTCCACAAACGCCTGCAATCGTCATCCTTCTGGAATTCTTGAAAAAATCCGACCACGGGATTTGTAAGTGAGGGTCGCGGTATTATGCGGCACACTTATCCCCGCCCCGGCTCGTAGGCTGGGGTAAACTCCGGCGGGGATCCGGCATCACAGAAATTAATGGCTACTACGGCATAACAATTAAAAATGGGCGCAGCCCATTGGCAAACCGTATAGTACCGCATACCCACAGAATTAAATGGAATGCGGTGCTACCGTAACGACACACATGAACAAAAAATTAGGCATCATTGCCGGACAGGGCGATTTTCCCCGGGAAGTATGCCGGCGGGCCAAGAAACAAGATTACGAAGTATACGTGTGTGCTGTTGAAGGCGAAGCCGATGCTTTGCTGGAAACGCTGGCGGATGAAGTGGCCTGGGTCAAGCTCGGTCAAGTGGGGAAGGTGCTCGCGTTTTTCGCCAAACACGAAGTTCACGAAGCAGTTCTATGCGGAAAAATTCACAAAACGGGAATTTTAAGTGGAAAAATAATTCCCGACTGGGATGCCATGCAGATAGTGACCCATGTTCGAAACTTTAAAGATGACAGCCTGTTGATCGCATTTTCGAATTATCTGGAGAGGCGCAACGTAAAAATTCTGGATTCAACACGCTTTTTGGCCGAAGAGTCGGATCTAAAAATGATAACGAAACGTAGGCCGTCCAAATCCCAAATCGAAGATATACAATTTGGATTTGATATAGCGAAACAAATCGCGGGGTTGGATATCGGACAAACGGTGGTGGTAAAAAATAAATCTGTGGTGGCGGTGGAATCTGTGGAAGGCACAGACCAGGCGATTTTGCGGGGCGGGCGTCTGGCCGGCGAGGGTGCCGTGGTTATAAAAGTTGCCAAGCCGAATCAGGATATGCGTTTTGATGTGCCCACGGTTGGCCCGGATACCATCGCTGCTTGTCTGGAAGCAAAAATTGCTGTATTGGCTTTCGAGGCCGGGAAAACAATTATTCTTCATCCGGAACAAGTACAAGAGGCGGCCAATCAAGCCGGTTTGATTTTAGTACCGCATTCCATTTAATTTTGTGGGTATGCGGTACTATACGGTTTGCCAATGGGCTGCGCCCATTTTTAATTGTTATGCCGTATTGGTACCTTTTCCCGTTTCTTGATAGAAAGGAATCCCCAAGTGGTGCATGACTCTGCAAGTCAAAATTTAAAAAGAGAAATCCTGGAGCTTTCCACGCTTTATGAAATTTCTCAGGCGCTCAATGCTTCGCTCAATTTAAAGATTACGCTGCAATCCATTCTCGATATTCTCCATAAACGCATGGGTATGGAGCGGGGCACCGTAAGTCTTCTCGACAATCCATCGCAGGAAATTGTGATTTGCGCCGCTACGGGCCTTGATAGAAAGCAGATTGAGCGCGGCCGGTATAAAATCGGTGAGGGCATCACGGGCAAAGTGGTTCAGGCCGGAGAGCCGATTGTGGTACCCAATGTCGGAGAAGAGCCCCTTTTTTTGAATAAAACCAAGGCCCGCGATTTGACGCGCAGGCAAATCTCCTTCATCTGCGTGCCCATAAAGCTCGACAGGCGCACCATCGGCGCTTTAAGTGTGGATCGTTTGTTCGGGGGCAATATTTCCTTTCAAGAAGACGTGCGGCTTCTGACTATTTTAAGTTCTATGGCCGCCCAGGCCGTGAAAATTCATGAAATGGTGGAAGAAGAAAAGCAAGAGCTGGTTGCCGAAACACGCGCCTTGCGCTCGGAATTGAAGAAAAAATATAGGCCGGAGAATGTGATTGGCGAGAGCAAAAGAATGCTGGAAGTATATTCGGCAATTGATCTCATCAGCCAAAGCAAGGCCACAGTGCTTTTGCGCGGAGAAAGCGGCACGGGAAAAGAGCTCATCGCCAAGGCTATTCATTACGCCAGCCCCCGGGGAGAAAAACCTTTTGTAAAATTATCATGTGCCGCTTTGCCGGAAACGCTGCTTGAAAGCGAACTGTTTGGCTACGAAAAAGGCGCATTCACCGGCGCCCTCACGCTGAAAAAAGGCCGCTTCGAGCTGGCCAACGGCGGAACACTTTTCCTGGATGAAATCGGCGATATTTCGCCGGTGATTCAGGTGAAATTGCTCCGGGTGCTGCAAGAAAAAGAATTTGAGCGATTGGGGAGCACAGAAACCCTGCAAGTGGACGTGCGGATTATCGCTGCTACGCATAAAGATTTGGAAAAAGAAGTGCGCGAAGGCTGCTTCCGTGAAGATTTGTATTACCGTTTGAATGTGGTTCCGATTTTCCTCCCGTCGCTTCGGGAGCGCAAAGAAGACATCCCGCTTTTGGTGAACCGCTTCCTGAAAAAATTCGCTTCGGAAAATAACCGCAACATTCAAGAAGTGGCCGATGCCGCCTGGGATCATATCTTGAACTATCCCTGGCCCGGGAATGTGCGTGAACTCGAAAATGCCATTGAGCGGGCTGTGATTATTTCTACCGGGAAAATCCTAAAACGCGAGCATTTCCCTTTTGATTTACAGGACAAAATCCGCAAAGTGGAAGTGGACGGCGCTCCGGGAGGTTTGATGGGCGGTAATTTACAAGAAGCCGTTTCCGGGCTGGAAAATAAAATGATTGAATCGGCCATGAAGCAGACGGGGAATAACAAACGCAAGGCCGCAAAAATCCTGGGCATTACCGAGCGTATTTTGGGGTATAAACTGTCTAAGGGGAAAAATTAAGAGACTTGATGGACTTTAAGATTTATTTTTATCCGCCGATATCTTGAGGGATGAAAAAACTTCTCTTGGCGGATGCCGATTCCATCCATTCAGAAGTGCTCGCCACGGCTTTGGCGGGTGAAGGTTACCTTGTTTTTGGAGCCCGAAACACCCGCGCCTGGAGCCAGGCTGCTACTCGCCACAAATTCCATTTAATTCTTATGGATGAAAGTTTTTTGGGACTTTCCCGTCATTTATTCGAGCTTTCCTGGGAGGCCTTCAAGCCTTTCGAAAAAATACCGCTGATTGTGATGACGGAGTACCCGGAGCTGGTGGAAAGAAGATACAAATTTCCGCAAAAGGCCAATTTTTTGTTGAAGCCTTTTCACGCCGACGAAATGTTTGGCCTGATTCGTCAGGTGTTTTTTGAAGAAACCATGCCGCAAGGAGCGCTCAGGGCCTGAAGCACGGCGCGTGCGGCTTGTTCAGATGAATTCCCGCGGGTAAGCAGTGCGCGTACATTTTTAAATTCTTTGATCTGCGCTTTTCTCTTTTCCTCAGACAACATCAATAGTTCCAATTCTTGAGCCAGACGGCGAGCCGAGCAATTTTCTTGAATGAGTTCGGGAGAAACCGGTTTTCCCGAAAGCACGTTTACGATACCCAAAAAGGGAATTCGTATGAGTAGCCGCCCCAGCCAATAAGTAAGATGCGCTGTCCTGTACACAAGGACGTAGGGTTTTTCATGAAGTGCCGTCTCAAGCGTTGCCGTGCCGGATGTGACAACAAGCACATCGCTTTCTTGTATGGCCCGGTACGGCTCGCCTCGAAGCCTCCGGAGCGAGGC
>JACQQR010000268.1 GCA_016206875.1 Candidatus Omnitrophota bacterium | reverse complement strand
CCTTAATGTTGTCACCCCCGAACGCGCCCGCCTCAGGCGGGTCCGCCGAGGCGGAAAAGCGGGGGTCCAGCGACTTTAGCATTGTCTGAAAAACAAAGTCACTGGATTCCCGCTTTCGCGGGAATGACAGGCAATCACTGAATTCCTTGTAGCATAAGCACTTAGGTCATTTTACAAAGATTCAGTTATTACTTGCCTCACTTCTCACTAAAAATTCCCATCTTGCGAAATTTGTCGTAACGTTTTTTCGGCAATTCCTTTTTAGGAATTTTCTTTAAATATTCAAGGGCCTTTGCAATCGTTGTCTTGACGGATAAAGCGGTGGCTTCAAAATCCCGGTGCGCGCCGCCCAAGGGTTCTTGAATGATTCCGTCAATGAGCCCGAGGGATTCCAGATCGTGCGCGGTCAATTTGAGCGCCGCCGCAGCGTCCGGTGAGCGGGCATTATCCTTCCACAAAATGGCGGCGCAACCTTCCGGAGAAATGACGGAATAATAGGCATTTTCCATAACATAAATTTTATCTCCGACGCCGATGCCCAACGCCCCGCCGGAACCCCCTTCGCCAATCACAATCACTACAACAGGCACTTCCAGCCTGGCCATTTCACGCAAGTTATAGGCAATCGCTTCGGCCTGGCCGCGCTCCTCAGCACCGATACCCGGGTACGCGCCGGGCGTATCGATAAAAGTGACGATCGGAATGCCGAATTTTTCCGCTAGTTTCATCACACGCATGGCCTTGCGATATCCTTCGGGGTGCGCCGAGCCAAACATGCGCAGAAGATTTTCTTTTGTATTTCTCCCCTTTTGGTGGCCGATCACGCACACTTTATTTCCGTCGAGCGTGGCCAAACCCGTGATAATTGCTTTATCATCGCTGAACAGCCTGTCTCCGTGAAGCTCAATAAAATCTTCGGTGCAGGCATGAATATAATCCAGGGTGTAGGGGCGCAGCGGATGCCGGGCTACTTGAACGCGTTGCCACGGCGTGAGATTGTCGAAAACGTCTTTAAGCATTTTCTCAAGTTTTTTTTCAAGGCTTCGAACTTCTCCGGAAAGATCCATCCCCTCCTTGGAATGCTCTCTAAGCTCTACAATAGTTTTTTCTAAATCCACAATGGGGCGCTCAAAAGGCAAGCACACATCCATTAAGGTACGCCCGCCAAATTTTTGTCTGGATTTTTTCATGATAACCTATTCAGGGACTATCCCAAAATGCGGGGCGGTCCTCCATCCCTTACAATTACGCTACGACCGTAACCGTCGTGCCTTCCGGAATCAAATCATATAACTCTTCTACATCCTGATTCAGCATACGGACACAACCCGAAGTGGCATGTTGGCCAATGGATTCCGGCTGCGTAGTGCCATGAATACCGAAACCTGTTTTGGAAAAACCCAACCAGCGGGTTCCCAATTGATTATCCGGGTCTCCGGGTGCAATCGGTTTTACTCCTGTTTTATACCAAGTAGGATTTTCCAATTTATTGACAATGGTGAACGTTCCCGCCGGAGTTAAGTCGGCGGTGGCGCCTGTGGCTACTGCATAGCGCTTAAAAAACTTCTCGCCCAAATAAATGCGCATCTGGTTATTGGTTTTATCGATTGAGATGGAAAAGTTGCCTTGCAGCACTTTCAGTTTTTGCCCCGGATGGATTAAGTCGGATTTAAGTCCATTGATAGTTTGAATGAGCCGCACGGAGGTCTTGTGTTTTCTGGCAATCACGTAGAGGCTATCGCCGCTTCTGACCTGATAGATAGCAGTTCCGGGGAAGCCTTCCTGAGACTTCAAAAGCTCTGTATCGATACGAGACAAGTCTGTTTCTATCTGTTCCTTGGCTGCCACATCTGTTGCCTCTTGCAACTGGCTGAGTAACAGAGCGCGTGAGGCGGCCAGTTCTCCGTTTTGAATCATCGTTTGCACTTCGCCGGAGGCATAGGCGCCCAAAGAAGAACCGGCGCCGGAAACCTCTTGATCTGTTTCATTGGAAATGGCATCGGTCCCTGCAGGCTCGGAAGAACTGCCGGAAAATTCGGTTTCAGAAATTGTATCCGTGAGAAGCAGGCTTTCGGTTTGAGAAGTGTCGGGGGACTGAGAAACTGCCTGGTTTTCCGCTGCTTGCAGAGAGGATATAGAAAAAACCAATACAAACGTCTGAATCGCCAAAGCCCCATACAATACTTGTTTCATTTTATTCTCCTGTTAAAGAACTCCTGTTTTTTGGTTAACGGCAAATCAATATTGCGATCACAATGCCAAGAAAAGCCCCCATAAATACTTCTTTAGGCGTGTGGCCTAACAATTCTTTTAAGCGTTTTTCTTCCACATGCTGGCCTTTAGACATCTGTTCTACGATACGATTTAAAATCACAGCCTGCCTGCCCACATTGCGTCTAACGCCGGCTGCATCAAACATGATGATTAACGAATAAACTAAAGACATGCCAAACGGAATTGAGCCAAAGCCGTAATAAAGCCCCACCACAGTGGCCAAACTCGCAACCGCCGCGGAATGCGAGCTGGGCATTCCGCCTGTATCCAAAAGAGAGCGGAAATCCCATTTTCTGGTTTCGACTACGCTGCGGAATACCTTTGCTCCCTGGGCTAATAACCAAGCCAAAATCACGGCAATATAACCTTTTGCTGCCGAGAATGGGGGTTCGTCCACGATCATAGTTGAAAATACCCGGTACGAGTCAAGGAAGGTATTTATTGATTTATAAAATCAATTATGATAAATATAAATTCCTTGATGATTGCGTCGGAAGAAATTGAAGCGAATTATAGTATAGCTTCCCCACGAAAGCAAGCAGGCGGGTGCAGAAGGGCCTGTTTCTTAAAAAAATAGGGGGTCTGTCGAGAATATGCTTTCTAAGTTATGGAGCGCGGCTTGTCTGGGCATTAAAGCCTATCCTGTCCGCATCGAAGTGGATGTGGCGAACGGTTCCCTGCCCAAGTTTCACATCGTGGGACTGCCCGATACGGGCGTAAAAGAATCCAAAGACAGAGTGAGACCCGCCATTAAAAACAGTGGTTTTCGCATCGGATCAAAAGTCATCACCGTGAATCTGGCCCCTGCGGATATCCGAAAAGAAGGCCCCTCCTTTGATTTTCCTATCGCCTTAGGCATCATTGCATCCTGCCAGCTAGTCAAACAAAACAGATTTGATGATTTTATATTGTTAGGCGAGCTGGCTCTGGACGGCACATTACGGTCCTGTCCGGGAGGGCTTCCGATCGCGGCCGTAACGGCGAAACTGGGCAAAAAGTTGATACTGCCTCCCGGAATGGCGCAAGAAGCCAGTATTGAAGAACGCGTCGAGGTATTTCAGGTTCACTCGCTGGCTGAGGCTGTGCAATTTTTAAACGGTGAAATTCAGCTTGAAAAAATAAAGCCGGGCATCAAAAAATTTTTTACTCCCGGGAAAACGGCGGATGTGGATTTTAGAGAAGTCAAAGGCCAGACCTTAGTCAAACGCGCTCTGGAAATCGCCGTCAGCGGCTTCCATCATCTCTTAATGATTGGCCCGCCCGGCTCCGGAAAATCGATGATCGCAAAGCGCGTGCCGACGATTTGCCCGCCTTTGGAATTTGAGGAGGTGCTTGAGATCACGCAAATTTATAGCGTGGCAGGGCTTTCACTCACTCACTTAAACTCTTTTATGTGGGAGCGGCCTTTTCGCTCGCCGCATACCAGCATTTCTCAAGCCGGGCTCGTCGGGGGCGGAAGTGATCCAAAACCCGGCGAGGTCAGTTTGTCGCATCACGGAATATTATTTCTCGATGAATTCCCCGAATTCCGGCGCGATGTGCTGGAATCACTGCGCGCGCCGCTGGAAGACAAATCGGTCACTATTTCACGGGCCAAACACCGGCTTTCCTTTCCGGCAAATTTCATGATGATTTGCGCCATGAATCCCTGCCCGTGCGGCAATCTGGGACAGAAATTCCGCAGATGCCGCTGCGGGTTCCGGAAAATCGAGCAATACCGAAATAAAATTTCCGGCCCGCTCTTGGACCGAATTGACATTCATGTGGAAGTCCCGGCCGTTCAATACGCTCACCTGGTCTCAAGCATCCCCGCTGAAAGCTCTGAGGAAATTCGCGGCCGGGTTGAAAAAGCGCGCGCGGTTCAACGCGCGCGGTTTGAACATCTTAAACTTCATTTACTGGCAAATTCGCAAATTCCGGAAAAATATTTACACGAGCTGTGCCCGATGACTGTAAAGGCCGAAAAAATTTTGGAACACGCCATCGGCCATCTTGGCATCAGCGCCCGAAGTTATTCCCGAATCCTTAAAGTAGCCAGAACAATTGCAGATTTAGTCCAAGAAAATGTGCTGACAGACGCTCACATCACCGAAGCCGTCCAATATCGCCTGTTGGATAGAAGCTAAAAACAAAAAGTGGCGCCCATTAAAGTGACGGACACTCTTTGTCTTTTGCCTCACTCAGCTAGAAAAGAGGTGACTGTCACCAAAGTGACAGTCACCTTTTGTCTCGCTCGGCTAGGGCTTTTTTGAGGCGGGCTAATTCTTCGCGAAGTTTTTTGTTGGTCTCTAAAAGTTCGGCGCGAAGTTTATCCATGTCTTCTAATTCTTCTGTCATCGGTTCTCCGCGAAGCGACCCCAGCTTCTTTGAGAATCGAATTAAAAGCCAAACGCAATAAAGGGCCGCGCCGCACAACAACGCTGCGATGAGCCAAATTCCGGCTGATTCCATTAGATTATCCTTTGATCACTCCAACAGGTTTTAAGCGCGCCACCCGACACTCTCCATTATATGCGGCATTCAGACTTTGCTTTATACAAAGCCTCATCGGCGTAGCGCAACAGTTCGTGCGGCAATATGCCGTGCTGCGGGTATACGGCTATCCCCCTGGAAAGCGTGACATTCTCAATCAGTTTTCCCCGGTAATGAAGCTGGATTTGTTTGAAACCTTCTTGCAATTCTTGGGCCCTCTTTTGAACCACTTCAAGAGAAGACTCGGGTAAAATCACCATGAATTCATCGCCGCCGAACCGGCAAGGAATATCGTATTCACGGACATGATTTTTTAAATATTGACCGATGGTTTTGATGAGGAGGTCCCCCGCCTCGTGTCCCAGCGTGTCATTATATTTTTTAAATCCATTAATGTCGAACATAATGACGCCCACGGAATGTTGTTTGCGTTTTGCAATTTGAACCTCCCGTTCCAGCAGCTCTTCCATATGGCGCCGGTTATACAGTCCGCTGAGCGAATCCAGGATAGACTGGTCATGCAAAATCTGGCGCAATTTGATATTGGCAATCGCCAAAGAAATTTGCTCGGTTGCCGTGGAAATCAATCGCTTCTTGGAAGGGGTCAATTTATCTTGGGCCAGTTTTATATAAAGCAGTCCCAATGTTTCCCCTTGCGCAACAATGGGAATGCATAAAGAAATTCCCGCGGCTTGCTCAAGAACGTGTTTACAGCGGGGCTGCCCTCCCGCGTCTTTCTCTTCACCCTGTTCCAGCATCTGCCCGCGCCTTAGGGCCCAACACTCTTCCGTGACAAAGCTTTCTTTGCCTTGGTATTGGCTCCAGGAGGACACAGATTCAAAAATATTGTTCGTAGTCTTAGAAACATACAAAGCGCCTTTAGATTCGGGTAGAATTTTTTCCATCGAACGGCTTACTTCCTGATACACCTCTCCCAAATTGATGCAGGATTGCAAAACACCGCCCATTTCATTGAGCAAATTGGCTTCCCGGGTGCTCTCTTCAAGTTCTTGAATGGCTACCGTCATTTTTTCATTGCTGATTTGCAGGGCCTCGAGATTTTTTCTTTTCTCCAGATCATAGAAAAGCGATTTTTTCCGTACCCAATGAATCACAAACCCGGCCGTTACGCAGATGATGAATGCCGGAATCAGTCCGGAAAGCGTCACCAGTTTAAGCATCAGGAGTTTTTGGGCGTATTCCGTGTAATCAACGTCCACCCCCAAAATGCCGACCGGTTTTTTTGAAGCATCGTAAATGGGCGCATTGGCGCTGATAAAAGTGCCCCATTTGTCTGTAATGGGTTCTTTGGAAGTGTTCGCAATATTTTTCGTTAGCGCCTCCATCAATGCCGGATCATATTCTTCATATATTTCCATAATAGCGGAATGATCTTCCACGCCGTCTTGATCGGCATCACCCGGAGGGGTTCCATCCAGAATAAAATGAACCTGCCCATCCGCCAAAATCACGGTGTAAACAAATTTTAAGCTCTCTAAACTCAAGAGAATGCTTCGCAGAGGCTGTATAGCGCGCTTATATGCTTCTGTGTTTTCCTGCTCCGGCGTTGTAAAGGTTTTGTGCACATCACCATCCACCAAAGAAGCTGCGGCCTTTGCAATGCGTAAAATATTCTGATGAATAAGCTGTTTGTACGTAACTTGACTTTTATAGTAAAGAAGGCCGGTGCCCAGCAAAACCACGCTGAAGAGAATCATGAAAGTTAAGATGGCATCGCGTAATGGATGAATTCTGGCATTTTTCAGAGAGGAGATTTTTTTAAATAAAGGGCTCATAGAAACCTCAACT
>JACQQR010000277.1 GCA_016206875.1 Candidatus Omnitrophota bacterium | reverse complement strand
GAGCATAAGTCGCGCAGGTTGGGATAAAACATGTCTTCTAGGGTTTTGGCTGTGGGGCAGGAAGAGGGCTGCATGCCTAAGGTCACCACCGGGCTTTTGAGCAAGGCGGGCGAGGTTTCGCAAATAATTCTACAAATTTCGGCGCACACTCCGTACGGTTTCCAGCTGGTGTCGGCGATCACAAGCCGTCCGGTTTTTTTCACACTTTCCAGGATGAGATTTGTGTCGGGATGCGAAACGCAATTTAAATCGATAATCTCACAGTCAATTTTATGCTTGTCGTGAAGAAATGCCGCGGCGCGTATCGCTTCCAGCACCATAATTGAAGTGGCCACAATCGTGATGTCTTTACCTTTTCGCATCAATCTGGAAGAAAGTGGATTGCCTGCTGCTGCGGCGGCGGGCTGGGTCTGCGTGTCTCGGGAAGAGTCTGCACGGAATTTAATTTCGTACAGCAGGCGATGTTCCAGCGAAAGCACGGGTGCCTTATATTGATTGATGATGTAGGGATAGGCCTGGAGAATGGATTGCGAATCTGAAGGCATGATGACCGTGAGTCCGGGAATGTGGGCGAACAAAGACTGCAGACTTTGAGAATGCTGTGCGCCTTGACCCCAGCTGCGTCCGATCACCAACCGGATGAGCATCGGAATTTCAAAACGTCCGCCAAACATGTATTTGTATTTGGCCACTAAATTGATGATTTGATTGGCGGCCAGCAGTACAAAATCGAGCCGGATGTGTGTTTGAATCGGATACATCCCGCCTAAGGCCGCTCCCAAAGCAATGCCGGTCATTGCCTCTTCGGCTAGAGGAGAATCCATCACTCGCAAGGCTCCGAATTTTTCTTGCAAGCCCAGCGTAGTGCCGAAAGTGCCTTTGTGATCCGCCACGCCTTGCCCAATGATGAACGCGCGGGGGTTTTCCGAGAGTGCTTGATGCATGACTTGATACAAAGCCTCCCGGTACGTGACTAGCTGGGTCCGGGAAGGGGCGGTGGCGGGAGAAAGTGCGGAGTTTTTAGAGAACATCGGCTAGCAACTCTTCTTGTGCAGGCCAAGGACTGTTTTCAACAATCCGGATGGCCTGATTGATTTCTTCTAAAATTGGGGGAGTAAATTTTCCAACCAGTGCTTGATCGGTGAAGAGAGGATCACGAGATTTCCATTGTTCAAAATCGGAGAGCTTCCGGTAGCCCGCATGAAAGTCATCGCCGGGACCCACATGCTCTTTGTAGCGAAACGTTTTGATTTCCAGAAACTCGGGGCCGGGTGTTCGGCGAACTTGCTCAATTAGCTTGCAAGCCACTTCATGAATTTTGAGAAAATCATAGCCCTCGGTAATTCGAGTAGCCGGAATGTTGAAGGTTTGCGCGTGCCGGAGAATGTCAAAAGCCTGACGGCTGGCGAGTGAGGCATGCACTGCCAGCCCATTGTTCTCACAAATGAACAGGACGGGAAGCCGGTAGAGTGCCGCAAAATTGAGCGATTCGTGATATGCGCCTTCTTCACAAGCGCCGTCGCCAAACACAGAAACAGCAATGTGATTTTTGCCAAGCTGTTTGGCCGCCAACGCAGCTCCCACAGCGTGCGGAGTGGTGCTGGCTACCACCGCAGAGGAACCCATCAGCCCCACTTCCGGCGCGGTTAAGTGCATGGAGCCGGCCTTGCCCCTGGCGCAGCCAAGCGTTTTTCCGTACAGTTCGCCGAACATGCCGACCAAGTCGCCTCCTTTGGCCAAATAAAGGGCGTGACTCCGGTAGGTGCCAAAAAGTAAATCCGAAGGGGCCAGGCTGTGGCAAATGCCCACAGAAACCGCTTCCTGACCGATGGAAAGATGAACCGGGCTTTGGATTTTATCGGAAGGGTATAGCTGAACGATTTTTTCTTCCACCAGGCGGATCCGCAGTGATTTATAAAACAATTCTTCGTATAGGCTGGAAAATTTCATGGTGTTAGCAGCTCATCAGGAATTGATACATTTTGCGCCGGATGTTTTCTGGAATTATTTTTTTGAGTGCGTGAATAAAAACAGACAGGATGGTAGTCAACAGTTTGAGCGCCGGATTTTTTTTTGCCTCAATCGGAGGATTGGCCTTCATCTGAAAATAAGTGGGTATTTTTTCCAGTTCTGCCAAATGCGCTTGGGTGGTTTGGTAGAACTCGGAAAGTGTTTTTAGGCCGGCGTCTGCACTTTGTTGATTGAGCGCCGCCCATTCTTGGGGGAGGCAAGAGTGGATATAGTTCATAATTTCAAAGGCATGAGAATCTCGGTTGAATGATAAACTGATGGTCGCTAATTTCACCAAATGATTCAGGAGGATATTTTTTTCGCCGGCATGCTTTCGGACAAAATAGCGGTAATTACGCAAAAATAAAACTTCCCCTACGCTGGCCGCGCCTTTTCCCAGGATCGGTCCGGGATACCAATGTTCGATTTTTAAAAAATCAATAAAATCGAATCCATGATTTTTGAGAAGTTGATACTGATCCGAAAAAAGTTTTTGTCCTTGATACAAGGGGCGAAATTCCACTTCCGTGATGACACCCATCAAGTGCCCGTTTAAGGCCATCGACGAACCTTCCAAAATTTCATATTCCGATCCCTGAGCGTCCATGCTGATCAAGTGAGGCACCGGTATTTCCTGATTCCGGATCACTTGGTCTAAAGTGGTGGTTGATAGTTCGATTGTCTGTTTGGGTTTTGTAATTTCTCCCCAAACTAAACGAGAAGGGGGATATCCGGTGAAACGTTGGTAGTGTTCTGATTCGGGATTGGTGGGGAGTAAACTGCTGGACTCGGGCATGGCGTTGATGTGAAATTTCCTTTTCCCCGCTTGGTTGGAAAGACACTTGGGGATGATAGCGACCTTCACATCGTATCGGGTAGCATATTCGGCTACAAATTTTTCATAATCAGACCAGGTGCTATCGCCTTCGGAAATATCCGCTTCAAAAATAGTGACTGCCAGATTTTTACCGAGGGCAAATAAACTTTCTACGGGCCCCATTCCGGCCCGTCCGCCTACGTGCACTACATTGACGGTTAAATCTGTCTGAGTCTGTGGTTGTGCGTTCATGAAAATTCCTTTACGAGTCCAGCCGTGTGGTTTGCCAGCCTAAGAGAGGGCGGATGACTCCCACCCATTTGCCCGTATATTCTCTTTGCATCACGTACGGATCTTTTACATTGAATACTAAAACATCGCGCATTTGAACGATGTCATCTTTGACGGAATGTCCGTTGATGAACACCGAGAGGGTATGCAGATCTTC
>JACQQR010000267.1 GCA_016206875.1 Candidatus Omnitrophota bacterium | reverse complement strand
GGGGTGCATATCACTTTAGGCAGTGAAAATTGAGGTCACTTTTAAATGCGGCCCCTCTCCCTCGCGAGAGGGAGAGGGATTAAAGCCTGCCTGCCGGCAGGCAGGGTGAGGGTGGGTGGTAGCGCCAAACCCTCACCCCTCCCCCTCTCCCTTAAAAGGGAGAGGGGCCGCGTATACAATAATGTTGATTTTCACTGCTTTTTTTGGTATGCACCCAGCATAGGTTCTCTTTACGCACGGGGATGAAATTTGGCGTGTATGCCTTTAAGGCGGTCGGTGGAAACATGGGTGTAAATTTGTGTGGTGCTAATATCGGAGTGCCCTAATAGTTCCTGCACTACACGGAGATCCGCTCCTCCTTCCAGCATATGCGTGGCAAAGGAGTGGCGAAAGGTGTGCGGCGTAATTCGTTTCGTAATTCCAGCCGCCCGGGCGCGTTGTTTAATCACTTGCCACAGGCTTTGGCGAGTCAATTTCTTTTTTTGACGGCTCAGAAATAATTCATTGGCCCGTGTGGAAATTTTTCCCCGGATGCGCCGTAAATATTCCTGTACAGCCCGGGCGGCTATGGAGCCAAGCGGCACAATTCTTTGTTTATTTCCTTTTCCCGTGCATTTCAGAACCAAACTTTCCCATTGAATATCCGACAGCTTGAGGTCAGCCATCTCTGAAACACGCATGCCTGTGGCATACAACAGCTCCAGAATGGCTTTATCCCGCACTCCCTGGCTTGTTTTGGGACTGGGCGCTTGCAATATTCTCTCAACATCCGCTTGAGATAAAGAATGAGGCAAGCGTTTCCAGGTTTTTGGAGACTCTAGGATAGAGGTCGGGTCCTGTTTCAAATAGCGCTCCCGCACCAGAAATCTGTGAAATACTTTGATAGCCACCAGCCGGCGCGAAAGCGTGGACGTGGTGAATCCTTTATCCTTCAAACCCAACAGAAATTCCCGTATGGCGTTGGGGGTTACTCCAGCTAAATCCCGGATCTTTTTTGAATGAAGAAAGGCGAGATAATCTTTTAAATCCCGTTCATAAGCCAGGAGCGTATTTGAGGCCAATCTTCTTTCTACGGCCAGGTAGTTGAGAAATTGTCTTAGCCAATCCATCAGTTGATTTTGTGTTTGCATAAACTATTCCGCGCCCTTCAACAGGGCCAAAAATTCTTTTTCTTCGATAATATTTACCCCCAGCTTTTTCGCCTTGGCCAGTTTGGAACCCGGCTCTTTCCCTATAATCAAGCAATCCGTATTTCCGCTCACTGAAGAGGAGGTGCTGCCTCCCAGCAGCCGTATTTTTTTTTCGGCCTCGGCGCGCGAATAGGAGTCCAATGTTCCCGTAATCACAAAATGTTTCCCGGAAAATCCGGCTGCCGCTTTGCGTTTTTCTTTAATATTAAACCGCACCCCCGCTTTTTTGAGCCCCGCCAGGGCTTCTTGAGTTCCCT
Organism: Candidatus Omnitrophota bacterium; assembly: GCA_016206875.1. Lineage (GTDB taxonomy): Bacteria > Omnitrophota > Omnitrophia > Omnitrophales > JACROU01 > JACQQR01. The sequence goes on along the minus strand of JACQQR010000267.1, from coordinate 37,360 downwards.
TTTGCCTGAAAAATTCCACAATGGATTTTGCGACTATCTCGCCTACTTCATGAATTTGAATCAAGTCGTCATAACCGGCATCCATCAACTCTTCTAAGGAATTATAACGCTCGGCCAATACCTGGGCGCCGTGCTCTCCGACATCCGGAATTCCCAAAGCATGAATCAGCCGGTAAAGCGGCCGCGACTTGCTGGCCTGAACGGCTGTGATTACATTAAAAGCTGATTTAGCGCCCATACGTTCCAGTTCTGAAATGGTATGTTCAGACAAGCTATAAATATCCGGAAGGGTCTTCACGATTCCTTTATCCACAAGTTGTTCAATCAGCATGATGCCCATTCCTTCAATATCCATGGCGTCCCGGCTTACAAAATGACGGATCTTCCCCTTCAGTTGCGCCGGGCAGGCTAGATTTACGCAACGGACGGCCACGAATTCTTCCTCCCGCACAACCGTACTTCCGCAAACGGGACAGTGCCCGGGGAAATGGAATTTTTTAAGGGGTTTTTTTCGTTTTTCGGCGAGTACTTCCACTACTTTCGGAATAATCATACCGCTTTTTTCCACCAAAACAAAATCTCCGATCCGCGCGTCCAGGCGCCCGATTTCATCCTGATTGTGAAGGCTGGCGCGCGATACGGTAGTTCCGGCCAGCCGCACGGGTTTTAAGATAGCCACAGGAGTGAGCACGCCGGTTCTTCCTACTTGGATTTTTATATCCGCCAAAACCGTCTCTGCCCTCTCGGCCGGATATTTATAAGCAATAGCCCACCTGGGGCTTTTACTTGTTGCCCCCAAAGCGGCTTGCGCTTTGAAAGAATTCACTTTGATGACTAACCCGTCGACTTCATAAGGCAAGGCATCTTTTTTTGTTTTAAATTTTTCGATAAACCGGATGGCTTCATCGATATCGGAAGCAAAATGAGTTTGAATTGTTTTAAAACCCAACTCTTTCAGATAACGGAGAAAATCCTGCTCGTTTTCCGGAATCGTTCCCTTTTCTACACGGGCATGCCCGTGCACAAAAATACTCAAATCCCGTTTGGCAACAAGTTTGGGTGCGAGAAGTTTTAAACTTCCCGCGCAGGCATTCCGGGGATTGGCGAAAAGCTCTTCCGCCTTTTTTTCTTTTTCCTCGTTCAATTTCTCAAAGCTCTTTTTAGGCATATAAATTTCGCCGCGCACTTCCAGCATACCCGGAACAGCCGGCTTTGAGCCTAAACCGGCGCGCGGAATTTCTAAAGGCACTGCCGAAATTGTTCGAACGTTTTCCGTAACATCATCCCCTTGAGCACCATTTCCGCGGGTTGCCGCCACAGTGAGGCGCCCCTTCTCATAAAGAAGCGTGATAGAAACTCCGTCGATTTTTTCTTCGATCACATAAGAAATTTTAGAGTGCCCCAAATTTTTTTTTACCCGTTCATCGAATTCCCGCACTTCTGCTTCTGAATAGGTGTTGTCAATGCTCATCATGGGAATTGAGTGGGCCACGGTGTTGAAATGCTTGAGCGGCTCGCCCCCTACCCGACGGCTGGGGGAGTTTGCATCCTCAAATTCAGGATGCGCTTTTTCCAGATCGGTGAGGCGTTTCATGAGTCGATCAAAATCATAATCGGAAATTTCGGGCCGGTTTTCTACGTAATACTTGAAGTTGTGATGCTCAAGCTGCTTGCGTAAGGATTGAATTTCTTTTCGAATCTCTGTGTGAGCCATGTCTTATTTCCTATTGCGATAAAAGGCGCGCAGCAAAATAACGAGGCAAACCCGCATCGCGGATTTTTTGGGCGGTTTCATGACTGGGGTAATTCAGACGGATAATTTGCACGGTATATGCCTCTTCATCAAAAACGCCGAAAGAAAGCCTTTTATCCGGATCCCGCGGCTGCCCCAAACTTCCGCAATTGATTATATATCGATCTCCTTTGGATAATTGATAAGTGCCTTCTTTCAGGTAATAAGCGGCGTGTTGTTGTTTAGAAAATAAGGCGGGCACATGCGTGTGCCCCACAAAACAAAGAGGTGTTGCAAAAGCACGGAAAGCTTTCAAGGAGGATTTCCGGTCGTCAATATAGGGAAAAGTTTCAGGCTGGTACGGGCTTGAATGAACCAGGGTAAACCCTTCTTCCACTCTGGTGTAACCTAAAGAAGCGAGCCGCTCTACAGTGGAGGCATTGAGGTGCTTACGGGTCCAGAGAATAGCTTCTTTAGCCTCATCATGAAACCAGTCCAGCAAGGTATCGTCATAAATAGCCTGGTCATGGTTGCCAAGAAGAATAGTGTCTGCAGTCTTAAAAACCAAGTCGCACACTTCTTGAGGATTGGCGCCATAACCCACTATATCCCCAAGCATGAGATAGCGATCGATGTTTAGATTTTTTGTGTAATCGAGGAATGTGCCCAGTGCCTCAAGATTGGAATGGGTGTCGGAAAAAACAACATATCGCATAATAAAAAGAGGTGACTGTCACTTTAGTGACTGTCACCTCTCCCAAAAAAGAAAAAAGAAATAGTGACAGTCACTAAAGTGACAGTCACTATTTCTTTGTGATGCCCACCTCGTAGGCAATTTCCCTTTTACTCATGTAGACGGCTATGCCCAAGGCTAATAGCATCACTACAACAATCAGCGTTCTGACTTCAACAGAGATATCTTTAATAGCAATAGGAGCGATTAAAATCGCCACCAAGTTCATGACTTTGATTAAAGGATTCAGCGCCGGGCCTGCAGTGTCTTTAAACGGATCGCCCACCGTGTCGCAAATGACGCCTGCCTTATGCGCTTCAGTGCCCTTTCCGCCCAGAAGACCTTCTTCAATGCGTTTCTTGGCGTTATCCCAAGCCCCGCCGGCATTGGACAAAAATACAGCCATCAATTGGCCGCTTAAAATAGCTCCCGCCAAATATCCGCCCAACGCGGCAGCCCCTTGAAGAGGCTGCGCATAGCCTAGGGCAAAGGCAACGAGCACCGGCGTGCAGATAGCTAAAATAGCCGGAGCCAACAATTCCTTTTGCGCGGCGGCGGTCACGATATTCACACAACGAAAATATTCAGGTTTTGCTTTGCCTTCCATCAATCCCGGAATTTCCCTAAACTGGCGACGCACTTCTTCAACCACCATAAACGCGGAACGCCCCACGGCGCGTATAGCAAAAGAAGAAAATAAGAACGGAACCGCTCCGCCAATCAATAACCCAATAAATACTTCCGGAAAATTGATTTGAATCCCTGTCTCGACGAGACCCGCTTCTTCCACATAAGAGCGGAATAAAGAAACGGCTGCAATCACGGCTGTAGCGATGGCAAAACCTTTTGTGAGGGCTTTTGTTGTATTCCCTACTGCGTCCAGCTTGGCTACGATGCGGCTTGCTTTCACATTTTTGTGCTTGTCCTCTTCCTTGAGCGCTCCGGACATTTCAAAAACGCCGTTGGCGTTGTCAGAAATCGGCCCGTAGGTGTCCATGGCCAAAATAAATCCGGTGGTAGTTAAAAGACCAAGGCCGGATAAGGCGACACCGTAAGCGCTCAGCGCCAAGTTTCCATGAAAAATCAAAAAGGAACTGATGATGGTTAAGGCGATGGCTACAATGCTCCACACGCTGCTTTCCAGGCCGAGACTAAAACCGCTCAAGAGCATGGTGGCCGGCCCGGTTTTAGCGGAATAAGCCACTTCTTCAACGGGCTTCTTATCCACTGCCGTGAAATATTCGGTTAAATGGCTGATCACAAGCGCCAAAATAATTCCAACCAATGTCGCAAAGAAAAACCGGAAATCGGTTTTTCCGTCCGGTCCGTGCAGATAAAGCAAATTCACGATAAAAAACCCCACTGTGGAAATTCCCGCGGCCACCCAAAAACCCACGTTGATAGGCCACATAGGATTAAAATCTTCCTTGTCTTCACCCCGCACGCTCCAGGTGCCGATAATGCTGGCGAACACGCCTGCGGCGCGCACCAAAAGAGGATAAATGATGAGTTTTAGAGCCATGGCAGACGCGGCAGCCATCCCTCCGTACATTGCCACAAAGGTGGGATCCAGGAGCGTAGCCGCCCCTAAAATAATCGCGGCCACCAGCGTAACTTCATAACTTTCAAAGACGTCCGCGGCCATTCCGGCGCAATCACCCACATTATCCCCCACGTTATCTGCAATCACGGCCGCATTTCTCGGGTCATCTTCGGGAATATTCTTTTCTACTTTGCCTACCAAGTCGGCTCCTACATCAGCCGCTTTGGTGTAATTGCCGCCGCCGACACGCATGAATAAGGCCACCAAACATCCGCCAAAGCCGAATCCGATTAAAACTTTCATCGCGTTCTCACCGAAAATGAGAAAAATTAATGTGGCGCCCATCAAACCCAATCCTACGGTGAACATGCCGGATACTGTTCCGGCCTGAAAAGCGATTTCCAGGGCTTTTTTAAAACTCGATAAAGCGGCATTCGCTACACGCGCGTTGGCCCGCACGGCTAAATGCATTCCCACATAACCGGCGCCGGCTGAAGCTATACAACCCGCTAAAAAGGCAATGGCCACGCCCCAGGGGATATGAGGCAGTGTGGGGTAGAGAGGCTTGTAAATAAAGAAAAGTCCGATAGCGACGACGACTACAATCACAGACATCACGGAAAATTGGCGGAACAAATAACCTCGCGCGCCTTCCTGAATGGCTTGCTGCACTTCAATCATTTCCCGAGAGCCGCGGCTTTCTTTAAGCACTTTCCATGCTAAAAAAGCGCCGTACAGAAGCCCAATCAACGCTGAAGCGAGAACAAACCATAATAAACCGATTTCCACCGGCCCTAATTTTGGTAGAACAATTGCATGCTCACTCATAGCAACCCCTTTCTATATTCCCCAGCTATATCAGGTGAGAGACAGTCCCCTCCTCCGCCAAAGGGCGAATCCGCCAAGTACCGCATTCCATTTCAAGGCGGAGGGGACAGTTCCTCATTTGGTCGGGATGGGGGGATTCGAACCCCCGACCTCTTCGTCCCGAACGAAGCGCTCTAGCCAAGCTGAGCCACATCCCGATGAGCCACGAATTATAAGCCAAACGGAAAGCTTTTTCTACGGTAAGCTCACGGCAAGCTCACAGTATCTCCGGGACGGATGTTACGGCGGGAAAACCAGCCGCGATTCACCTCTAAGGCATAACGGGCCTTTTTCTTCGAACGAATACGCCGGTTTGAATAAGGCGTCATATCTTCTATTTGCTGGATGCTCCCGTCTTCTCCGATAAACGCAATGCTTAAAGGAATAGCCGTATCCTTCATCCAAAAGGATAGTTCCGTCTCCCTGCCCTGATCAAAAAGCATGCCCTCATTTTCTGCCAGAGAAAACCGTTTCGAGAGCCCCTTTTTTCTTTGCTCTAGGGTATAAGCCCACTCGATGTTCAACGCATGACCTTTGACCGTGAGCACTGAATATAATTTTTGTTCATGAGCATGGGCAGGAACGAGTATGAAATGTAACAAGATACAAGCGAAAAGGAATGATCGGCAAACATGTTTAAACATTTCATTGTTACGCAGCTTTTTTCCCCTGTTCCCAGGATCCAGTTGAATCCTTCTTCGAAGGCCTATATCCCATATATAAAAGAGATTGTTCCATCACTTTTTTAAATATAGGCGCAGCCACTGTGCCTCCATAATAACTGGGATGCGGGTCATCCAAAACTACAATCATGCTCAACAAAGGATTTTCCACCGGCGCAAAGCCGATAAAAGAAGCAAAGAAATTGCTGTGGGAATATCCTCCCGTGGATAGAATTTTCTGAGCCGTTCCGGTTTTTCCCGCAACAGGGATCCCTTCAATGATGGCGTTTTTACCCGTCCCTTCTTCAATAACTTTTTGAAGAATTTTCTTCATGGTTCTCGCAGTTTCGGGTTTGAGAACATTTCTTCTTGACTCTATTTTCTTCGTCGCTATTTCAATGCCTTTGTCATCAATAATTTTGTTCAAAAGATGGGGTTTATACAGTGTTCCTCCGTTGGCAATCACATTCAAAGCGGATAAGCATTGAATCGCCGTAGAGGCCACTTCCTGGCCGATAGGAATAGCAGACATGGAAGTGCCCGACCACCGGCCTGGCGGACGGAGGATTCCGGGCACTTCCCCCCGCACCTCTACCCCGGTCAGTTCGCCAAACCCAAACTGTCTGATATAAGAATAGAGCTTCTCGGGTCCTAAACGGGAAGCCACTTTCACCGTTCCGATATTGCTGGATTTGATCAGAACCTCTTCGAGACTGAGTGTGCCGTAAGGATGCACATCATGCAACACCCGCCGCCCAACCGTCCAGGCCCCGTTCTCGCAAAAATATTTATCATGAATGGAACTTACGCCTTCATTCAACGCCGCCGACATCGTTACGATTTTAAACACAGAACCCGGCTCAAAAATATCCGTGACCGTACGGTTCCGCCGGTTTGCGGCAGGCGAATCTTGAATATGATTGGGATCATACGAAGGCCAGGAAGCCATGGCAATAATAGCCCCATCATTGGGATTCATCACCATCGCCACTCCCCCTTTGGCATTCCACTGCGTGCAAGCCGCCGCCAGCTCCTTTTCTGTGAGATATTGAATGTACTGGTCGATGGTAAGCACCATGTGATATCCATTCACCGCGGGAATCAGTTTTTCTTCCCGGGCGACGATTTCACGGCCCATGGCGTCCCGCTGGGTATAACGAAATCCCGTTTTTCCCTTTAGATAGGAGTCGAAATGCAGTTCCAAACCTTCCAGGCCGTTGTTGTCGATTCCGCAAAAACCGACGACATTGGACATCAGAGAAGAATTGGGATAAAAGCGTTTGTATTCCGGAACAATGCCTATATTCAGATTTTTTAAATTTCGAACGGCATTTGCACGCTCCTCCGGCACGCGCCGGGCAATCCACACAAAAGATTTATCCCGCGATAGACGCTCGCGAAGAAGCGGATATTCCACACCCAATATTTTGGAGAGCTCGCGGGCAACTTGGTTTTTATGTTTCTCGAGGATCAACCGGGGCACCGCATAAATGGAGGGCACTCTCAGGGAAGTAGCCATCTCCTTGAGATTTTTATCGTAAATAATTCCGCGTTTTGGCTGAATTTCTACAATCAAATTATGCTGTCGCTTCGCCCTTTCGGAAAATTTTTCCCTTTGAAACCAGGCCAAACTGGTCAGTCGCAGCATAAGAACAAGGAACAGGAAAGAGACGATGAGAAAAAGAACTCGCACTCTCTGTTCAGAAATGGCAGGGCGCCGAAGAGCCAAGGGCGCCCTTGAAAAGGAGAACGCCTTAGTAGAGCCTATCCGGCTCTCAACCGCGAGTTGTTTTTGCCTGGGCTTCTTGAATCCAATTAAGCCAGTTTCCAAAGCGCCCCTCCGAACCCGCCGGCGTATTTTGCGCCGGCATACCCTCTTGGAGACTTAATTTCACAATTCGAATTTCACGCGGCAGGTGAAAGTTGATTTTGGCGGCTTCCATCATGGCGTCCAGCCGGCCGGGAGATTTTAAATAAGCCACTTTAAATTTTAACTGCTTCTCTTCTTCCAGAATTTCCTGAAATATTTTTTCTTTGCGATCAATTTCATAGGAAAGACGAATCAGATTCACTTCCTGGGCCACATAACCCAGAAGCACGGCAATCACGGAAAGAGATATCAAAAATTTTCGAATCATGGCGGCCTTCGATCAGTATGCTGCATTAGGTTCCGCCGATATTTTCCCCACAGCGGCGGCGGCAGGACCTAAAGTTTTTCAACCACTCTCAATTTTGCGCTTCTCGACCGTGGATTTCTGAGCACTTCCTGCCTTGAGGGCACGATAACTTTTTTATTCACCAATCGAATCCGGCCTTTTTTTTCTTCTTCCCGGAATAAATATTTCACGAGCCGGTCTTCTACGGAATGAAATGTAATCACGGCGAGCCGGCCGAACGGTTTTAAAACATCCAGGGCTTTATGAATGCCTTCCTGACAGGCGCCTAATTCGTCATTTACGGCCATCCGTAATGCCTGGAAAATTTGTGTTGCAGGATGAATTTTCCCGCGGCGGCGAACACCCGCTTTTTCCAGGAGATGCACCAGTTCCAATGTCGTTTGAATGCGCTTCTTCTTGCGCTCCTCTACAAGGATTCGGGCCACCCGCCGGCTGTTGTGCACCTCTGCGAATTCCCAAAAAATCCTGGCTAATTCTTGCTCTGACGTATCATTGATAAAATCGGCTGCAAGAAGCGGGGACTTAAGGCTCATGCGCATATCCAGAGGCGCATCCGACATAAAACTGAAACCCCGCCCAGCCGCACGCACTTGGTCAAGCGAATATCCCAAGTCAAACAGAATGGCGTCAAATTGTAATTGGGGATATTGACTGAGCACTTGATCTAGATTACGAAAATTGGATTCAACAAGCACAACGCGAGCGCCGAAGCGAGCGAGCCGCAAGCGACTCGTGCGAATCGCTTCAGGGTCCTGATCTAAACCCAGAATCAATCCATCCTGTGCGTTTCGGCTGAGTAGAGCTTTCTCGGCCAAGGCTTCAGTGTGCCCGCCACTTCCCACTGTGGCATCCAGCACCACGGAACCCGGCTTTGGGTTTAAATAGGCAAGCACTTCCTGTTTTAAAACCGACTCATGCAAACTACATTTCCCGGAAGCTATTTAACGCTTCTTCCCTGGTATTAAACACTTCGAATACACGATTGACTCCAACACGCATCATCATCCGTGAAATTTCTGGACGCACGCTGCACAATTTGACATTGCCTTTTTGCTGGCGATTTCTCATCAACCGCTCAACGAGAATGCCGAGTCCGGCCGCATCCATTTTCCGGGCTGAGCCCAAATCCACAACCAACCGGAAATTTTTACGGTTCATGAGACGATTCATTTTGTTTCTGAGATCCACAACATAAGAAGCCCTTAAATTGTTGCAACGAATGACATTCACTCCCGTGCCTCTTCCGGTTCTGCGTGCGAACTCCATGTTCACCTTCCTTTCGCTATAGGTTTTATGGATTTCAATCCTTTTTATCTTCAATCAGCTTTTCTGCCAGGGATTCGAAACTATCAATGGATGAATTAAAAAATTCACCCCACTTGTCTTTTGACCAAATTTCCACGCGGTCCGAAACACCCACAATCATTACATCTTCTTTGATCAGCGCATAATCCAACAGATATTGAGGAATTAATATCCGGCCTTGCGCGTCGCAAATGACTTCCGCGGCTCCGGAAAAATATAATCGGTTAAACTTTCTTGCCTCTTCCCGGGTAAACGAAAGTTCTTTAAATTTTTTTTCCTGCTGTTTCCAATCTTCTTCGGTGAATAAAAATAAGCACTTGTCCAAGCCGCGCGTGACGTAACACTTTTCCGCATAGCGCTCTTTAAAAATTTCTCGAAAGCGCGCCGGCACAATTAAGCGGCCTTTCTTATCGATATTATGTGCGTATTCACCGTAGAACACTGTTCACCACTTTCCACCACTTTTCACCACTTTATGACGGGCACAGTGTATGTCTAAGTAGAAAGTGTGTCAATAATATTTTTAATATGGGATTAAATGGAATCAGGGACAGAAAGCAAGGAGGACATGACAATATGGCACAATGAGTCCGCCGGCTAACCCATTGAAGGCAGGCTAAAATAACGTAACGTTGAGGGAATTACTTGGGTTCGACGTAGAGAATGCGAGTACAACGCTCGCAGAGCGTGACATTCTCTTCAAGCTGTGCTTCGCTGATGATTTGAGGACGAAGAAGAAACTGGCACCCACCGCAATTTTCACCGTCTATTTTTGCCAGGGCGATTCCTTCGCGTTTGGCGAGAATTTTTTCGTACAGCTCTTTCATTTCTTTGCTCACGGGCTCTAATACTTGTTTGCGCTCTGATTTTAATTGTTTAATTTTTTCTTCTGCCTGTTTAGCTTCTGATTGAATCGCCGCTTTTAATTGATCCGTTTTGCTCTGTTCCGCGTCGATTTTTTTCTTCTCTTCTTCGCGCTGGGCATGTAACCGATCCGCGCGGTCCCAATCCGTAAGAATCTTTTCTTCAAAAATTCCCTTATCGGCTTTGATATTGGCAATTTCCTGGAGGATGGCCGAGTATTCTTTATTGGTCTTTACTTGGGATAAATGGCCGTCTAATTTTTTAATTTCACTGTCTTTCTTGCCGAGGTCCAATTCTTTTTCTTTTACGGCGAGATGCAGCTGTTTGATTTCTTCTTCCACTTGCAAGTAGCGGGCTTTTTTCTCTTCCAGATCACGGTCCAAAACGGCAAGGCGCTCGGGCAACTGCGAGAGAAGAACGCCTAAATCGTACACTTCTTTGTCCAATACTTGCACCTTCTTTAACACTTCTAAGTCTTGCTTAAATGTAGGCATTCATAACCTCTTTAGAGAAACGCCGCCGGCGCGGAACCTTCAGGCAATAAAGGCGTTCATTATAATGAGAAAACAGGGCAAGTAAACTGAATCTCGCCCTGTTTGTCAAAATTGTGTTTGCGCTAAATCGGCTTCCAACTCAACAAACCGGGTTAATTCTTCTTCGGAGAGCTTTCCCATTTTGTAAAAAAAGGAGGAGAAAGCGGCTTCTTGCCTCACAGCGCCTTCCGGTCCGGCGCTTTTAGGCGGGGCGATTTCGGATTTTATTTTTTTCTTCTCCGGGGATGAATGATTCTCCGTTTTCTCTTTGACAAATAAAGTTTGCTCTTCATCTTGAAGTGTTAATTCAAACAGCCGAACGGAAGAATCCTGTGAAAATAATTTTAAAATCGAAGAAGGAATTTCTTTGGCAAAAATGGCTGTGGCAATGTGATTTTGAGCGTCAAAACCGGATACAAAATTAGACCAGGATGATTGTATTTTCGTAAGACGGGTTAGATTTTCTAAAAGCTCAGGGGCCTCCCGCCAGAAAAAAACAATCAGTATTTTCTGTGAACATTCGTAAATCCATATCCCCTCTTCCGTTTTGGACGCTAACCAGCCCGGCAAACGAATGGGTTGAAATTCCGGATATAATTTTTTAACCAACGCCTCCGATAAAGAGGCCATCTCTTTTATTTCCAGCCGGCCGGGCTGAATCACTTGAATATTCATGCCTAAATGATTTCCTTAATTTTTTGAAGAAATTTTATTCTTTCCAATGAATAACCTTTTTGCTTTTGTTTTAAACTATTTCCGGAAAATAGGGGATCAAAATTCATCTGGGAAAAAACCGAGCGGTCGAATGTTTCCGGCTTCAAATCCAATTTCGCCGCCCCTAAACAGCGGATGGACAGCACCAGAAACTCCCCCACAATTTGTGAAAATCGAGTGAATAAAACCTCCACTTGATGGGGAGTCATAGACGCGTTGAAAATCATGAAAATATCGATTTGCCGGTTCAAATAATAACAAGTCTTAATGACCTTGTACGCATTCACCAAATCTTCGATAGAAGGAGACAGAACCAACACCAGTTGATCGAGCACCTTAATGAAGGGTTCAAATCCAATCCGGTTGCCTTGCACAAAATCCAAACAAATGAGTACGGGACGGGTTCCTTGGATAGGAGCGCCGGAAATATTTTTTGATTCTTCAAATAAAAACGAGGCCGGCTGCTGAATCCAAAAATATCCGGGGGCCATCTCATTTTTGGGCTTTTCGTGAGCCAGAGATGGATACAAGCGATTCAAGAACCGGAAGGCGGAGGGATTCAGCGTTTCTGTAATGAAGTAGCGCTCCGGCATTTTTTTTGCAACTGCCTGGGAGGCGGGGAATAATGCATTGCATGCAAAAGTTATTTCCTCGTGAAAAGGCGAACAAAAAGACAGAATCTGTGTTTCCATTTGAAGCGCTTGAGTGCGGGAATCCGTTTTGGTTTCAGTCGGACCGGATTTGGATAAAAAAACACTCACAACATCTTTCAGCTCATGCTTGATTTTTTGAGCTTCGTTCATTAGGTATCTCTTTATGGGAGGTGCCCACCACAATGACCGAATCCGTTCCCCCGTAGGGATTAGGTTCTGTCAGCGGATTTTCCAGGTCCAATGTCCACTCCCCGTCCACAATAAATTTATACCGATAGCGTCCCGGGCTTAAAGAAAAATATTTAATCCAGCGTCCCGGTTCTTCGTTGGCCAGCTGTAACGGCTCATTCACCCAATTGTTGAAATCACCGGCTATCTGAATCTTTTTCGCTTCCAGATGAAATAATCCGAAAATAACTCCCTCTTTAAGCAAAACCGGATACTTAGGGCCGGGCCACTCGGATTTTTGAGGCTTGACCGGAATCACTTCAGACGGCCTTTCTGACCCTGTTTCGCCCTGGACAGGCACGCGATGAAAACTATCCGCTATTTGCCCTTTGATTTCTTCGCTGACCGTAACTATTTGTTGATTCAACTCGCAGGAGGGTTCTTTGAACTCCCCGGCTGAAACATCCGGATTCCCGCCGGGGCGGCTCATGAGCTCTAAAGCCAAGTTTGTATAATCACGGAAACCAGAACATTGTGTGTCAAAATCACAGATGGATTTGCCCGCCTCGGCCGCTTCACGAAGTTTTATATTTTGATGAATTACGGTATGAAGCATTTGGTCATGAAATAATTCTTTCATTTGAGCGAGAATCTTTCGATTGAAGTTCGATCGCTCATTGAAAAGCGTAAGCAGCGCGCGTACCGCAAGGCGGTGCCTGAGTGTTTCTTCCAACAAGGCCACTGTTTCTTGAATCTTTTTTAACCCATGAACAGAAAAAAAAGACGGCTCAACGGGAATCACCAGCTCCTCGGCCGCGCGAAGCGCATTAAAAGTCAATAGCCCTAAATTGGGCGGACAATCTATGATGACATAATCATACAACATCTCAACGGGCTTTAATTTTTCCATCAATTTTTCTTCCCTTCCGTACACACCGGCCAGTTGCTGCTCAATGGCGCTCAAGATAATGCAGGAAGGCACTAAATGATGATTGGGATGAATCCGTTGAATCACTTCTTCAAGCGAAATTTGATCGGCATTGGGGCTGAGCACATCATAAAGGTTTTTTTCGAAACTTTCTAACCGGAACCCCAAGCCCAGCGTGGAATGCCCTTGAGGATCTAAGTCCACCAAAAGCGTTTTTTTACCGAGGATGGCCAAAGCGGCTGATACATTAATGGCCGTGGTTGTTTTACCGCATCCGCCTTTTTGATTGGCTATTGCGACGATTCTCATGCCGGCAAGCAAATCCCTTTTGCTTGATTCAGTTGAGGTTCTTTCAATGGGAATGTCTACACATAGGAAGTTTCAGTTTCAACTTGCTTTGCGCTCGTGGATTGCGTTGTTTCCATGGATTTCATGCATTCTGGCTTCATAATAGCCGAGCATCTTCGTCTTGAGAACAGACATAAAAGCTTCCACTACCTTAGGATGGAATTGCCTGCCCGAGTTGGACTCCAGTTCATGAATGGCAAATTCCAAAGGATATCCTTTTTTATAGCAGCGCTCCGAAACCATGGCATGGAACGCGTCGACCACTGAAATGATGGCGGATTCAATGGGAATCTGGTCCCCTTTTAAACCCCGCGGATAGCCTTTCCCATCATAAAACTCATGATGGCAATGAACGATTTCAGCCACCTCTTTAAAATCGGCCAGCGGCGCTAAAATTTTGGCGCCTTTTGCGGCATGTTGTTTCATAATCACCCATTCTTCTTGATTCAGACTGTCTTCTTTTTTCAAGATGGCGTCAGGAATTCCGATTTTCCCAATGTCATGAAGCCTGAGACCCGCAATCAAAACGTCCCGTTTTTTTCCGTTTAAATCCATCCCCATTTCTTCAGCCGTCATTACTCCCAGTTTTTCCACAGCCGCCAAATGCCCAAAGGTGCTATCATCCTTTTCCCGCACTTCTTCAGCCAAGGAAAGCATAATTTGATAATAGGTTTCCTGCTCTTTTTTTCGTAAACGGGTAATTTCAGTTACCTGCTCTTCTAGCTGCTTATTCCGTTCCAGAAGCTCCATCTGATAGGCAGCCGTCTTGATCGTCATCGCTGCATCATGGGCCAAAGTTTGAAAATGGGAAATTTCTTCATCGGTGAAATCCCCTCCCGAACGTTTTGTGCCTAAAATAAGCACCCCAAGCAGCTCTCCCCGGTAAATGCTGGGAACGCAAAGTGAGGCCTTGAGCGCCTTCATCAAATCGATGATTTTTTGAACTTCAAGTTTTGAAACCGGGCTGGTATGGAAATGATTCAAAATGTCATCCAAATGTCTTAAGGAAAGCACATCTTTTTTCAGTATACGGACTTCACATTTTCCCTGGAGACAGCGAATCAGCGGATGATCCGCATCCACACGAATCAAACGGACGGGAATTTTCAACTCTCCCTTGGAATCAATAAAAATGTAGCGGTTTCTAACGGAATCATGGAGCAGGATGCTGGCATGAGTGAGATGAACTTCTTTGGCGATGAAACGAGCAATCATGCGAAGTAAATGATGCGGATTTTTGAATCGCACCATGCTTCGAGCGGCGTTTTTTAACACTTCCTGGTAATTCATTTTCGTATGCAAAGAACCTTTCTACGAACTTCCGGATATTTTTTTGTACACGTCATTTTCTAAATACTCCAGGCTGAGAGGCTTGATAATATAATTATCCGCTCCCATCCGCGCTGCCTCTTCCATTTTTTCGGCCGCCTCAAGGGCTGTAACCATAATCACTTTCACGGCCGGATATTTCCTTTTAATTTTTCTGAGTACTTCAAGTCCGTCTTCTCCCGGCATTTTAATATCTAAAAGGCAAACATCCGGTTGCTCTTCCGCCACATACCGCAAAGCCTCTTCTCCGGAAAGAGCCGTTCTTACTTTAAAATTTTTTTCCTCAAAGAACTCCCTCAAAAAATCGCATATCTCCTGCTCATCGTCCACTACCAGTAACTTTACCACGTCTTAAACCTCCTTGCCTGGCCGGCGGCTAGAAGCCATTTCCCCGCCAAGAGTGACCTTCTCTTTTGCTTCCTCGCCTAACAGCACCCCCTCACCCGTAGGCAATTCACTGCCTAAAAGCATGGGCAAAGTAAAGGATACCCGCGTCCCTTGTGTAGGCTCACTTTCAATGTGAATGGAACCTCCATTTCTTTGAATGATTCTTTGTGTGACAAACAGGCCTAATCCCAGGCTATTTTGCTTGGTCGTAAAAAATGGGTCAAATACGTTGGCTAAATGCTCTTCCTTGATGCCGCAGCCCGAGTCCTCCACTTGAATATTCAGACATTGGGTGCCTTCCATATATTGAACCAAAACACGCACCGTGCCGAATTTATCCACCGACTGGATCGCGTTCAAAAATAAGTTCAAAAAGATTTCCCGGAATTCCTCAACATACCCTTTAAACTCGGGAATTTTTGGATCAAGCTCTTTAATAATTTCAATGTGCTCGATGGAAGTTTGGTAGGAGATTAACGAGAATGTATCATCAATAATATTCTTGAAAGAAAGCGTTTCCTTACGTTCTGGGCTTGGCTTGGAGAACATCAAGAGCTTGCGTGTGATCTCGGCCGCGCGGCTGGTTTGCTGGACAATTAATTTTAAATCTTCTTCGGCTTTGGACGTAAGAAGATTTTTATCCTTATTGAGAAGCAGCATTTGCGCTTTTCCGGAAATGATGGTGAGCGGATTGTGTATTTCGTGGGCAATCCCCGTAGCCAACTGCTCAATCGCGGAGAATTTGTTCACCTGAACCAGGCGGGATTGAAAATCTTTTAACTCTTCATAGTGGAATTTTATTTCATTGTAACGAATTGCGTTTTCGAGCGCCTGGCCGATTTTATTGGAAAAATCATGAAATAATTTTAATTCATGAGGCAAATACGCCAAATGTGTCGGCTTGGAACTTAACGTAATGATGCCCAATAATTCCCGTTTTGGGTGATCGCCGTACACGGGAATCACGGCCTGGGCTCTCAGCAATTCAAAATCTGTGCTCAATTTGGAGGCATCCGTCCAACTGAGCACTTTGAGCGCATCGTAACGCAGAATAGGACGCTCCATCCCGCGCACATATTCAATTAAGGGGGAATTCACCCCTAATTGAATATTTCGAATTTCGCGGAAATGAAATCCGGTTAGGGTGCCGGGCACAAATTCTTTGCGGGCAGAATCCAAAATCAAGAACGCTACATACTTCACGTGCAGCAAATCACAAAATGTATTGACCACCAAATTTGAAAATTCTCTCAAATCCAGGCAGGAAATCAAATGGCCGGCCGAATGAAACAATTGCACTTGATAACCGACGCCCTTTTTAAATAACCATTCGCGAAATAAGTAATGAATAAGTTGCTCTAAGGGTTTATAAGAGATTAAGCAAGTTAGGATAACGAGGGCGATGTCAAAAATTCGGGAAGTTAAAAATTTAAGCGGCAGAAAAAAAGTAATGACGTCTTTAATCTCAAGCGCGGCCACGGCTACGGCAAAAAAACCGGCGAGCATCATCCCTTTTTTCAGCGCAATTTTGCGTTTTCTCAGATAGAGCATAGACCTCTCTTTGCCAAACCAGCGGGGCCAATTGCTTCTTCTTTGTTTTTGGATTATGCAACCAGAAGGATAACTGACTGCCATCACGTTGTCAATGTAACGGCACTTCGAAAGTTTCCTGTAGCGCCAATTAGAAGTGAAAGCCCATTTAGTACCGCAAAACATTTGATTTTGGGAATGCGGTACTATACGGTTTGTGGGTGGGCTACGCCCATTTTCAATTGTTATGCCGTATTAGGGCCTAAAAGCACGGACAATGTCGATGCACCGTTGGCAAAGCGTCGGGTGTTCGGGAAAACTCCCTACACGTGCCGAATAATTCCAACAGCGTTCACATTTACTGCCTTGAGCACGCCCTACAGTGAGGCTAAGAGCATGACTGGAGCCATCCGATGGCAAAACCACCGACTCCGAGCCGGCCTCCTCAGAGGATCTTTCCAGGGAAATATCGGATACGATAAAAATGGTTTTCAGATCTGCGTGGTGTTTTTTGAGAAGTTCAAGCAACCGTACTGATGAAGTTGAAATCTCCAGGGCTGCTTCCAAAGAACTGCCTAGCTTCCCTTGGGCGCGCTTTTCTTCTATTTTTGCGTTTGCCAAATCCCGAATGGCAAGCAAATCTTCCCAGTCTTTCCCAGGAACGGATTCTTCCCATTCTTTTTCGAAGCGAGGCCAATGAGACTGGTGCACAGTTAGGTTTTCCGGATCGACGGAAAAAGCTTTCCAAACTTCATGCGTGGTAAAAGGCAAAATAGGAGCTAAAATTTTCACCAGAATTCTCAAAATGTAGAATAACGCGGTTTGAGAGGATCTTCTTTTTGCATCGTTTCTCGCAAAGGTATAGAGCCTGTCTTTCAATACATCCAGATAAAAATTGCTGAGGAATGTAGTCGCAAAGCTATGAACCAGGCGGTAAATTTCATGAAACCGGAAATGCTCATAGCTGGCGGTGACCTCTTCGAGCAAACGCATGGTTTTAGCCACCGCCCAACGATCCAGTTCAGTCATTGCCTCAGGCGCTAAGCAGTCACAAGCCGGCGAAAAATCGGCCAAATTGCCGAGAAGATAGCGGAAGGTATTTCGAATGCGCCGATACGCTTCCACCATGCGCTCCAAAATTTCTTTGGAGAGCCGCACGTCCACACTATAATCGCACGAAGAAACCCAAAGCCGCAGCACATCCGCCCCAAATTGCGAAAAAACTTGTTGAGGAGCAATCACGTTTCCCGCTGACTTAGACATTTTCTTTCCTTCGCCGTCCACCACAAAGCCGTGGGTCAAAATTCCGCGAAATGGCGCATGCCCGTCTAGGGCCGTTCCTGCAATCAGTGAAGTCTGAAACCAGCCTCGGTGTTGGTCGGAGCCTTCTAAATATAAATCCGCAGGGTACGCCAGCCCCGGATTTCCTTTGAGCACAGCCTGCGCGGAAACCCCTGAATCAAACCATACGTCGATAATGTCTGTCTCTTTTTCCAGCTTGGGGCTTGCGCATTTGCATGTTGTGCAAGCCGGTAAAAAATTCCCCGTAGGCTCTTCAAACCAAGCGTCTGCGCCTTTCGCCGCAAAGATTTCGCGCACCTTTGTGCGCTGATCCGGCGTATAGACAATTTCATGGCAATTCGTGCACGTGACCATGGGAATCGGAACACCCCAATATCGTTGGCGCGAAAGGCACCAATCGGGCCGCGATTCCATCATGGAGCCGATACGATTTTTTCCCCAAGCGGGCGTAAATTGGATATTTGAGTCGATGGTTTCTAAAGTTTTTTTCCGCAAATCTTTGTGATCCACTTTCAAGAACCATTGATTTGTGGCACGGAAGATAATCGGCTGCCTGCAGCGCCAGCAATGCGGATAGGAATGAGAATGATCCTGGCCGGCCAACAGCATGCCTTTTTCTTTTAATAGGCTGACGATTTCTTTATTGGCTTTAAATACATGCAAGCCTTGATGCAACGCAAATTCCTGAGTGAAGCGCCCTTTGGAATCAACGGGAGAAAGAACGGGCAAAGAAAATTTACGGCCCACCTCAAAATCTTCTTCCCCGTGGCCCGGGGCAATGTGCACGATACCGCTGCCGTCGACATTGGAAACATAGCTGGCAGTGACGCCTACGGAAATCGCTTCCGGCGCCAACGGCCTTTGTGCCTCAATGCCGGCCAACTCACTCCCCGTGAGGCTCCCCAGTTCCTTCACTTCCGTCCAGCCGAATTTTTGAGCCAAGGAAGTAACCAAATCTTTTGCCAATACGAATACTTTTTCCCCGCTGGAGACAATGGAGTACACCAAATCCGGATGAAAGGCCATCGCCACATTGGCGGGAAGTGTCCAAGGTGTCGTGGTCCAAATCACGACAAAAACAGGCCGGCCCGAAACCCACGCGAGCAGCTTTGAATTACGAGCGCTGACTTTCGAAAGTTCAAAGGCCACATAAATCGATTGCGAAGTTTTGTCCTGGTATTCCAACTCGGCATCGGCCAAAGCCGTTTCACATTCAAAACACCAGGGCACGGGTTTCAAGGCGCGATAAATGTAACCTGCCTCATACAGTTTTAAGAAACTATCGGCAATCACGGCCTGATAAGAAAAATCCATGGTCTTATAGGGATGTTCCCAATCGCCCAAAATCCCCAAGCGCTTAAATTCTTCTCGCTGAATCGCCACAAACCGCTCGGCATAGGCACGCGCTTCACGGCGGAATGAACCCCGCTCCACTTCCTCTTTGCGCTTGCCCATTTCTTTGAACAAGGCGTGCTCAATGGGCAGACCATGGCAATCCCATCCGGGAATGTACGGAACGTCAAAACCATTCATGGTTTTATATTTCACCACGATATCCTTGAGCACTTTATTGAGCGCGTGGCCAATATGGATATTTCCATTGGCGTAAGGCGGGCCGTCATGCAAAACGTATTTTGGCTTTCCCGCAGATTTTTTGCGAAGTGCCGCCGTAAGCCCTTGCGCTTCCCATTCTTTGAGCCAAGCGGGTTCGCGCTCGGGAAGCGAACCTTTCATGGGAAAAGGCGTGTTCGGCAAAAACACAGTGTTTTTATAGCTTTTTGAACTTTGTTCCATAAGATTCAGGTGGTTTTGGGGAGAATTATGAAAGGCCAGTACCGCGTCAATCTAATTATTATGGGTACACGGCATTAGATTACATTTTTCCGATAACTCTTTCCAACAGTCTGTCCAGCTTGGGTCCTTGAGATTCCGCAATTTGAATAATCTCTTCGATACGGACAGGATGAAGCGCATCCGGAAGCCCCATGTCGGTAACAACACTCAGACCGAGCACTTCCAACCCTGCATGACGGGCCACAATGACTTCATTGACTGTGGACATCCCCACCAAATCGGCTCCCCAAAGACGCATCATTCTATATTCCGCCGCGGTTTCCAGATTGGGTCCGGTGACGCCAATATAAACCCCTTTACGCACGGTAAGTTTTTCATCAAGCGCCGCTTGCTCGGTAAGCGCGATGAGCCGTTTTGCATAAGGTTCTGACATATCGGGAAAACGAGGGCCCAGGCTCTCGTGATTCGGCCCGATCAAAGGATTGAATCCCGTAAAATTAATGTGATCGGTGACAATCACCAAGTCGCCTTTTTGATATTGTGGATTCAGCCCGCCGGAAGCGTTCGAAACAATGAGTGTTTTTACGCCGAGAGCCTTCATCACGCGAACAGGAAATGTCACCTGCGCCAGTGAAAATCCTTCGTACATATGAAAACGGCCCTCCATGGCCATCACCTTTTTTCCCGCAAGCTCGCCAAAACCCAATTTTCCGGCATGAGATTTCACCGTGGAAGAAGCGAAATGAGGAATTTCCTGGTAGGATATTTCCTGCTTCGAAGATATTTTAGCAGCCAAAGCCCCAAGGCCGGTACCTAAAATCATTCCGATTTGGGGCGTGAATCCGCCTGTTTTCTTCTTCAAAAAATCGGCCGCTTCCCGCGTTTCTTCCAGGAGTGCCGGCAGGTTTTGGGCTTTTCTTTTTTGCGCTTTCGATTTCAGCGCGATGGATTTAGAACTCATTTTGAATCTCCACCAATTTTAAACGGCTTTTTTCGCCGCGCACAATCTCAACACGGCTTTTAGGCACACCAAATTTTTCTGCCAAGAGACGGACGAGCTCTTGATTGGCCTTGCCTTCAATAGCAGGAGACTTTACGTGGGCACTATATTGATTTTCTTCTAGTTCAATCAATTTTTGCACTTTTGCTTTTGTTTTCACAGTCACTTGAATGTTCATGGCTTCTGTCCGTTATGCCCTCAACGAAAAGCCGAGGTCATATAAACTTCCCACCACAAAGATCTTGATAAAATAAATCAACAACGCGGCGATGAGCGGTGAAAAATCGATCCCCATCGGAGGCACCAACTTCCGGATAGGAGACAAAACAGGCTCCGTCACCCGTTCTAAAAATCGGACAATCGGATTCAACGGGTCGGGATTCACCCAAGAAAGAAGGGCCCGAATCAAGATGATCCAAAAATAAATGTCGAGAACGGTTTGTAAAATGAGAGCGATTGCTTTAATAAAGTTGGCTAGCACGAACATCGTTACACCGCCTTTTCTAGTTGTTTGCCTCGTTGTACTGCTGCATCAATGGCCATAGAAAAAATCTGAGGAAACTTTCTTTTGAATAGCACTTGTAAAGCGGCTTCGGTCGTGCCGCCTTTAGAGGTGACTTGCTTACGCAATTCTTCCGGGTTTTCTTGCGCCGATTGGGCTAAGAGTGCCGCCCCCTTTGCCGTTTGTACGGCCAGCCGTCTGGCTTCCTTTGGGCTAAACCCGTATTTTTTAGCCTCTATCATAGCAAGTTCCATCAAAAAGAAATAGTAGGCCGGCCCGCTCCCGCTTAAAGCCGTTACGGCATGAAACTTTTCTTCCGGAAGCTCAAGTACGATACCGCAAGTTTCAAATATCGTACGCGCTTCGCTGAGTAAGCGCTTATCTCCCGTTATGGCTGTGCAAGATTGGCCTACAGTTGCGGCCAAATTCGGCATAGCCCGTACAACCGCTGCTTTTTGACCCAAACGTTTCTTAATAGCCCGTATAGGCACTCCGGCCAAAATACTAATCAGTTGAGGAGGCACCATAAAGTACGGAGCAAGCGCGGATGCAGTTTGGCTTAAATTTTGAGGTTTTACGGCCAAAAGTAAAATATCCGCTTTTTGGACTAATTCCTTCGGATGCTCGAGGGCATGAACACGAAGGGCACGAGCCACGCCCCTGGCCTTGCTTTTCAGTACATCATACACACAAATTTGAGACGGAGAATATACTTTCCGGGCCAACATGCCCCGTATGATGGCCTGCCCCATATTTCCTGCGCCGACAAAACCAATGGTAGGCTTCATGATCATTCCTTATTTATCAAATCTTTGTTTTTCCTCGCCTGTCCTCTTAGCCGAAGACCCTCCGCCCGATTCGAAGCATAGTAGCGCCCTCTTCGACGGCAATTGGGTAATCCCCGCTCATGCCCATGGAAAGCTCCGACCAGTCTAAATCCGGAAAACTAAATTGCATTTTTTCTCTGAGCTTCCTTAATGAAATAAATGAATCCCTGATTTTTTTTTCATCCGAGCCGAGCGGGCCCATACCCATCAACCCGCGAATTTTGATGTGGCCGAAGCGCGTTATTTCTGAAACGGCATCTTCCAGCGCTTCTTCTTTAAATCCAAATTTTTCGGGCTCATGAGAAATATTTACTTGGAGCAAAATCTCCGTGATCCGGTTCAGTTTGCCCGAAACTTTTTCTATTTCTTTGGCCAAATGCAAACTGTCTACAGAATGAATCAATGCCGTGCAGCCTATAATTTCTTTTACTTTATTGGTTTGCAGATGCCCGATGAAATGCCATCGTATGTCTTTTGGCAAATCGTCTTTTTTCGCCAAAAATTCCTGCACACGGTTTTCGCCAAAATTTCTCTCGCCTACATCATAAGCCTCTTTGATGGTATCCGTAGAAACTGTTTTACTGACAAGAATGAACCGGATTTCGTCCGGGTTCCTTCCAGAAGTAACGGCAACTGAACTGATTTCCTTCCTCAATTTTTGGATGTTTTCCCGAAGACTTGCCATGTTATATCAAATGCCGCACCAAGTCCGAAAGCATTTCTCCGTCTTTGGATTCCAGTTTGAAGACTTGATAATTTCGGGCTTCTTGCCCTGCTGATATGCCCCTCCGGCCAAAAGCCTGGGCGTGGAACGGCGTCTCACCGTCCACTCGAATCTCTAAATCCGGCTCACGGGAGTGGCCCTCAGACGAAAACACTTTCACCACACACACCGCATTGCCTGCTTTCTCCTCTTTTAAATTGCTCTCATACGAGGAAATGTACTTAAATTCCTGAATCATCGCGATTGTATTTTCCATCCATTTATTTTGTTCTTTTGTGAGTAGAATATTTTTTCCGCGGCTCCAGCCCGCTCTTGCGCGGCTAAAATCCAGCTGAAGCCCTCCTGTTTGAATCAAAATACGCTCCACTCGTTTCGGTTCTTTCCAAATTCTCCGTTCGTAAAATTCAGACGCCGGGCGCGAAAGTCTTTTTGCGATTTTTGAGGAAATGAGGGCCAAAGAGAAAATTCCCTGCATGTGAATGTACGTGCCCGTCACTTCGCGAGAAGGATATCCGATCCACAAAATTTGAGGTTTTGCTTCATCAAAATACACGTTCACATAATTCTGCCCAAGCCGAATTCCATAAGGCTCATCTCGCCAATTCACATTCTGGCCGTCAACAAACTCACTCACCGAAATGCCCCTCAGCAAATCCAAATAGGCCTCCACTTGCTCCGGGTCAACCGGCTCACCGCCGTGAGAAGAGTTTCCGGAAAACTTCCATCGGGTTCCGTCCCGAACAATGTCAAAGGCATGGCCGGCAAACGATATCCTAAAACCTTTAACCTGGTCCGGCGCAAAATCAAACACAAGCCGTCTTCGTATGCCGGCCAGCGAGCGATCGAAAGCTTTTCTCAAATTTTCTGAAACTAAAAATACTTGGGAGGAACCTTCCCACCGGGCGTAGTAAAGATTCCCAAGCGGCGCCTTCCGGCCGAGCAATAACGTTTGTTTCCGATGTGATTTTTTTGTGCCCACTCCAATGCGCAAGGCCGTGTCTTTCAAACCATAGGAAGCGGCCTGTTCCCCATTCTCGGGCTCAAACACTTCTTCTTTGCGTCCGAACCGAAGGGCGGCTACAAGCCCCCTGGCAATCATGACGTCGCTGTGCCCCTGGATCGGGCTGGTGATTCTCCAGTTGCCATTTTCCATTTGAAGCACTATGGGCTTCTGATGCGGATGTTCCATGCTGATATAATTCATTTCATCGCCAATCGGATGTTGAAAAAGCGCGTTGCTTTTTACAAGTTTCAACAAGGCCTCTTTGCGCCCGTTTTCCTTGAAATTAACATACCAAAGCAGAGAAAAAGCAGCTAAAAAAATAAAAAGAAAAAAAAGTGTCCGGCGGGCTTTCATGCGATTTCAGGATTTTTTCGACGCAACCCGTTGATCCAGATACCGGCACACAGAATCGCGGCCGGAATGTAAAGTACGGGAAGCCAAAAAAACATCTGTTTGTCTTTTGCCTGGAGCACGAGCGGCGTATCGGGCCTTTTGGGGTGGCGTATACTGACTAATGTTTTCTCTCCGGCGAGCCAAGCAACACTGCTTAAGAGAAAATCCCGGTTGCCGGCAATATTGATATTGGCATTGGAAATAAAATCCGAATCGCCGAAAATCACAATGCGCCACGGCTTGTGATCCTTCTCGTTCGTCTTCCCCGTAGCCGCGGCCGCAATGAGCACGGGACCTTTTAGGTCAGTGGATGGATCTAAAAATGCTTCCCCATGTTGCAAATTTTCCAAATCCGTTTCCGCCCAGCTGGAGACGCCGCTATAAGCCAAGGGCTTGACTTCAATTCCGGGGGGTAAGGGTTCACTGGCTCCCACAGACCTGGCCACAGGAAGAAGGCAGGTCATGGAAAAGTCTTCGGTGATTTCATGACGTTCATATTGCGTGATGACCGGAACGAGAAAATCAGCGCCCAGTGCTTTACCCAGCTTATCGACAATAATGTCCCCGCCCAATCGAATGCCATAACGGCTCAGCCATTTTTCAAACTGTGCGAGTGTGCCCGGGTCTACGGGATCCACCAGCGCCAGCATCGCTCCTCCAGTTCTCAGATACGCATCCAATAAAGCAAGCTCGTTTTCTTCCAAATCAGTTTTCGGACCGGCGAGAATCAAACAAGCCGTATCTTCCGGCATTGCTTTTAATTCACCGCGCAACACTTCATAATTTTCATCCTGAAGACGCTCAAAGAGCATGGAAAACCCTTTGGCTTTTTCATCCAAAATAGAAGCTTCTCCATGAGCGGAGAGAAAATAAATTTTTTTTCTTTGATTGCGAAGAATGCGCAACAGTGCATTGGTGATTTTTTCTTCATCGACGCCCGTAAACTTTTCCCGGCGTCCATGCAGCTCAATCACAATCGTCCCATAAGCGTCAATGCGATATGCCCGCGCTTTCGAAGGCGAACGGGCCGGGTCCACCAGCTGAACATCCAACTGATGAAGCAGTGGCTGATAAAATTTCATGAGTTCTTTAAATGTTTCCCGATCACCGCTATAGGCCGGAAAAAATCCGGTGATTGTAAGCGGCTCTGCGCCTATTTCTTCAAGCACCTTAAGCGTCACCGGGCTCAGGCTATAAGTCTGGGAATCAGTCAAATCATAACGAATATTCCAATGAGCGGCGAGCGTATACAATGTGACGAAAATGCCCGCAAGCAAAATGAGCGAAGCGGCTGAATGGAACTTCCCCCACCGTCTCATTTTTGAATGATTTGGATTCATCTCTTTTACCGCCTGAAACTTCTGATTTCCAACCGCACTGTAGTGGCATAAAGAAAAAATAGCGTAAAAAAAAGATAGAAGACGATATCCCGCAAATCCAGAATTCCTCTGGCTAAACTTTTAAAATGCTCCAACATCGAAAAATTTCCCAGCCAAATTAAAGGTTCCAGCTCCGGCACATTTTCCAAGCTGCCCGCCATCCACAGAAAAAGAAATGCCCCGAAGGAGAGTGAGGCGCTAACGACTTGGCTGGTGGTGAGGCTAGAAATAAAAATCCCCAAAGAAATAAAAGAAGCCCCCAAAAGCAGCATACCCAAAAATCCTGAAGCCACAGTAGCCCATTCAAAATATCCCCCGGCCTGTTGAATCAACAGTGGATACAGCCAAAGCGGAAGAATCATGAGCACAAAAAGCGTATAACACGAAAAAAACTTGCCCAGCACCACTTCCGTATCGCTGATAGGCAATGTGAGCAACAGTTCCAACGTGCCTTGGCGTTTTTCTTCCGCAAAACTTCTCATGGTAAGAGGCGGAGTAAAAAAAAGCGCCAGGCCGGCTACATTCACAAAAAGTCCGGTTAAAACAATTTCCGTTAAATTAAAGTTCATTTCGGGAATTCCCGGTGCGGCCTTCCATTGTTGTGAAATCAATGAAAAATGAGCGGACAATGTTACAAAAAAGAATCCGGAAATGGCGATAAATACCGCAAGAAGGATGTAGGCAATATAAGAATGAAATGCGTTTTTGAGCTCTTGAATGTAAAGAATCGCCAGTTTTTTCATATTAATGTATCAACTGCAAAAAAATCTTTTCCAGCTTCGCTTCTTCCTCGGCAAGCTCTATGAGTTCGAGCCCGTTATGCACCAACCGTTGAACTATTTGGGGCTGGATTTCTTTTTCCGGGCCGGTTTGAATGGAGAAATAAAGTATCCCTTCTTTTTCAAAACGTTTTCGCGCGGAGAGGATCTCGGGCATAGAATCGAACACCTCGAAAATTTTCTCTTCTGCCCCACGCACGGCAAGACGAAATGTCTTACCGGCGGCCAGGCGGCGGCTTAACTCAGCCGGGCTTCCCGAAGCCGCTATGGCCCCCTCGTTTAAAATGAGGACCCTATCCGCCATTTTTTCCACCTCGGACAAAATGTGCGTGGAAAGAATGACGCAGGAAGTTTCTTTGATCTTTGCAATGAGCATACGAATTTCAACCGTTTGTTCCGGATCCAGCCCCGAAGTAGGTTCATCGAGTAAAATCAAGCGGGGATTTCCCATCCAGGCCTGGGCCAGGCCTACCCGCTGTTTATAGCCTTTGGATAATTTCCCTATCAATCGGGAACTTACATTTTGCAATTCCAAATCTTCCAGCAAGCGCTCCCGCTCTTTTTTGATGCCGCCCCTGGAAAGGCCTCGCAAGCCGCCGATGAAACTTAAATATTCCGAAACTTTCATTTCTTTGTACAGAGGAACGCTTTCGGGAAGGTACCCAATTTGGCTGCGCGTTGTAAGCGGATGTTCGCGCATAGAACAGCCGGCGATGAAAATATCGCCTTGCGTCGGCGTGAGAAAACCGGAAAGCATGCGTAGGGTGGTGGTTTTCCCCGCGCCGTTTGGGCCCAGGAGGCCCAACACTTGGTGCAAGTCTACATCAAAAGTGAGGCCGGAGACCGCCCTGAAATTTCCAAATTCTTTGACCAGATTTCTAACTTTAAGAAGCGGCGCATTCATGCTTCCCGTTTCCTGACCCTGACAAACTTGCGTTTTCCGCATTGAATCATAACTGGGTGAGCCAGTGAGACCCTGTCCTGAACGGAACTGACTTTGGCATTGTCGATTTTCACTCCCCCTTGCTCAATGAAACGGCGAGCCTCAGAGCGGCTCTCCGCCAAGCGGCATTCAACGAGCAGGCTCACCAAATTGATAGAATGGCCGGCGTCAAGTTTGGAAGCGGCGATTTCGTAAACAGGAACCTCACTTGGAGTTTGTTTTTCTTTGAAAATTTTGTCGAATTCTTCCCGGGCTGCTGCGGCTTTCTCATCGCCGTAGAAAAGGCCGACGATTCTCTGGCCGATGGCGGCTTTAAAACTGCGCGGGTGCAAAATTCCGCTTTCATAATCCAATTTAAATTTTTCAAAAGTGGCCGGATCCCAACCGGTCACATATTGGGCATAGCGCGTCATTAAAGCGTCCGGAATGGACATCACCTTTCCAAACATGTCTTTGGGAGAATCATTCACGGCAATGTAGTTTCCCAGCGACTTGGACATCTTTTGCACCCCATCCAGCCCTTCAATGATAGGAAGCGTGAGCACCACTTGCGCCGGCTGGCCGTAAGTGCGCTGAAGCTCGCGGCCTACGAGCAAATTAAATTTTTGATCCGTTCCTCCCACTTCCATGTCGGCTCGAACCGCCACCGAGTCATACCCTTGAAGCAACGGATAAAGAAATTCTAAAAGGACAATGGGCCGGTTAGCCTCAAACCGTTTCTGGAAATCATCGCGCTCGAGAAGGCGCGCTACGGTGTAATGAGAGGTCAGCGCAAGAAAATCATTGGGCTTCATGCGGTCAAGCCATTCGGAATTGAACCGCACCTCGGTTTTTTTCCGGTCAAGAATTTTAAACACCTGGTCTTGATAGGTTTGCGCGTTTTGGGCGACTTCTGTTTCGGTTTTTGTTTTGCGGGTTTCGTTGGAGCCTGAAGGATCTCCGATGCGCGCCGTGAAGTCTCCAATAATAAACACCACAACATGGCCCACGTCCTGGAGCTCACGCAATTTTCTCAGCGCTACGGTATGGCCTAAATGAATATCCGGGGCCGAAGGATCGGCTCCGTATTTGATACGCAGCGGCGCGCGTTTTTTTTCGGCAAGTTCAAGCTTCTCAGCCAAGTCCCGTTCGGAAATGACTTCGACGGCGCCTCGTTTACAAATTTGGATTTGATCGCGAATTGAAGGCATAAAGGAAACAATTGAAAAAAATTGGGTCACACCTATTTTTTACATTATGTAAAGAATAGGTGTGACCCAATTTTCACAACCCAATTTTCACATCACTTCTCTGCGAATACTTCCTTGGTAAGCGTCAGCGCAATCTTGCGGTTTTCTTCGTCAATTTTAAGAATGCCCACCTCAAGATTTTGGCCCACTTTGAAGGTCTCTTCAAGACTCTTGCCCCCAAGTTCCCCCACTTTGGAAATATGAACTAATCCTTCAAAACCACCGGGCAATTCCACAAAAAGCCCGAAATTGACTATTTTGGTTACCTTGCCGGAGACGGTGGCTCCGACAGCCAAATGAGCCGGCAATTCTTGCCAGGGGTCTTCAAACAACTGCTTAATACCCAGCGAAATTTTTCTCTCTTTTGCATCAATGGAAAGAATCTTCACTTTGCAGCCATCTCCATTTTTAAACAGTTCCCCGGGATTATTGATTTTCTTAAACCAAGATATATCAGACACATGCACCAAGCCGCCGATACCCGGCTCCAATTCCACAAAAACACCATAATCGGTTAGGTTTCTCACCTTTCCTTCAATCACATCACCCGCGTGGTATTTTTGCTCCACATCCAGCCAGGGATTCGATTCGATTTGCTTGATTCCGAGCGCAATCTTTTTATTTTCTCTATCGCAAGAAAGCACGATGCACTCCACCTGATCGCCAATCTTGAGCATTTCGGAAGGATGAGCCACACGGCGTGTCCAGGAAAGCTCGCTGATGTGCACCAAGCCTTCCACGCCTTTCTCGATTTCGACAAAAGCGCCGTAAGGCAAAATGTTCACCACTTTTCCGCGCACCCGCGTGTTCACCGGATAATTTTTAGCCACATGATCCCACGGGCTGGGCTGACGTTGTTTCAGGCCCAGAGAAATCTTGTGCGTATCCGGATCAAATCCAATGACCATCAAATCCAGATCTTGATTCAGTGTCACGACTTCAGAGGGATGAGAAATACGGCCCCAGCTCATATCGGTCACGTGCAGCAGGCCATCTACTCCGCCCAAATCAATAAACGCGCCGAAATCAGTGATGTTTTTAACACGCCCGCGAACCACCTGGCCCACTTGAATGGTGCCGAGCATTTTGGTGCGCGCTTCGGCTTTCTCGTTCTCAAGAAAATCTTTGCGCGACAACACCACATTTTTTCTTTTTGAATTCATTTTCACAATTTTGAATTTGCAGGTCTGCCCCAGAAACTGGTCTGGATTTTTGGTGGGTTTCAATGCGACCAGGCTGGCCGGGAGGAAAGCTTCCATGCCGATATCTACCATAAAACCGCCGCGCACTTTTTTGAAAATACGGCCTTCAACTACATCCCCTTCTTTCATGTTGGAAAACAGCTCATTCCAACATTTCATTCGATCCGCTTTTTTCTTGGAAACAATCACCATGCCTTCATCATCTTCGCGGCTTTCCAAAAGCACATCCAATGTCATGCCAATTTGGATAGTGGAAGGCTCAGTAAACTCATCCAATTTCAAAATGCCTTCGGATTTATAGCCAAAATCAACCAACACCTCTTTCTTATTATTATGAATCGCAACCACAACCCCGGATACAATTTCGCCTTCTTGAAAACTGCGAAAGGTGCCTTCATAAATCGAACCGTCTTTTAATTTTGCCTCTTCCCCTTCCTCCAGATAAACTTTTACGTGCCCCCCTTGACTTTCAAACGCATCACGAACCATTCGGATTTCCACCCTTCCTTAAATCGAATTTTTTACCTCTTGCGCCTGCGATTATATCACAGCACTTCCAGAAAGAAATACAAAATCTTAAAACCGGATGCATGACCGTAGCTCTTGTCTATTGCGGGACAGAATGAAAGTTGCTCCCAAGCGACTTCCTGCGGGAAGAAGCCGCCGCCAGCAACTGTCCGAGTTTCTTCCAATTTTTTGTGTTTAATACCCCTTGTAAATCGCGCACTGCCTTCTCAAATTTCTTGAGGCTCGAGACAAGATAGGGATTCCCGACCACGATATCCACCCAAAGCTCCGGATCTCCTTGGGCGATACGCGTAGCGTCCCGAAAGCCTGGGCCCGCTAATTTTACATTCTCCGGTGATGCGCATAAGACCAGCAAAGAAGAAATTAAATGCGGAAGATGGCTGATTTCCCCAACAATTTCATCATGGCGCGCGGCCCGAAGGAACACGATTTTCCCCGCTCCTGCCTGACGCCAAAAACCGGCTACTTTTTGAATCGACGTTTTGCTTCCCGAGTCCCGGGTCACAAAAACTAATGAACCCTCGTACAACGTGTTACGGGCGGCCGCCAAGCCGGTGTGATGGTCCCCGCACATGGGATGCGAGCCCACAAATTCAACATGTTTCAAACCGTAGGAGGCAAGCTCTCTGTGAATCGGCTCTTTAACACTTCCCACATCAGTCACAAGAATCGTAGCAGCAACTCTTTTGTCCAATTCTTTGACGATGCGGGCAATGCCGGAGACGGGTGTAGCGACGCAAACCAAAAAAGCATCTCGAGGAATATCCCTTACGTGGGTGGAGCCTTCATCGATAATGCGGTTTCGAATGGCTTGGCGGATTTTCACTTGAGAACGGGATACGCCGAATACGCGAAAGGATTTTGGCTTACGCTTTAAGGCCAGCGCTAAGGATCCGCCCATCAGGCCTAAGCCAATAATCACGATAGTTTTTTTGGACATACTTTGAATAGGAGGGAGGAGAGAGGAGATCTGTGCTCTCTCCTTCCTCCTAAATTTCTCTTCCCACGGCTTTGGCTACTTGCCTGAGCTCATCCATTAGTTTAGAAAATTTCTTCGGAAGAAGCGACTGTTCTCCATCGCTTTTGGCCTCCTCGGGATTCTGGTGGACTTCCACCATAATTCCGTCGGCGCCTCCGGCCACCGCCGCTTTCGCCAGCGGGGCTACATATTCCCATTTTCCGGTTCCGTGCGAAGGATCCACAAGAATGGGAAGATGTGTTTCTTCTTTGACAACAGGAATGGCGTTTAAATCGAGTGTGTTGCGTGTTGCGGTTTCAAACGTGCGGATTCCGCGTTCCGCCAACATCACTTTGAAATTTCCTTTGGAAAGAATGTACTCGGCTGAAAGCAACCATTCTTTAATTGTAGAGCTTAAACCGCGCTTCAGGAGAGCCGGCATTTTGGAAGTGCCCACTTCCCGCAAGAGGTCAAAATTTTGCATATTCCGCGCGCCGATCTGGAGCATATCGGAATATTTGGCCACCAATTCCACCTGCCGGGTGTCCATAACCTCGGTGACCACTAAAAGCCCTGTTTCATCCGCCACCTCTCTTAAATATTTCAAACCTTCTTCGCCCAAGCCTTGAAAGGAATAAGGCGATGTTCTCGGCTTAAAAGCGCCGCCGCGCAAAAATGTTGCGCCCGCCTTCTTCACCTCTTTGGCAATCGCAAGAAGCATGTCGCGATTTTCCACCGAGCAAGGGCCCGCCATCACCACAATGCGCCTGCCGCCTACTTTGACTCCTCGACCCATGTCAAATTCCGAATTTTCCTGTTTGAACTCACGGCTCACCAATTTATAAGGCCGTTGGATAGGAACAACACTTTCAACACCGGGAAAAATTTCAAGCGGCTGAAGCCGGATTTTTTCTTCCTCGCCAATAACGCCGATCACCGTGCGTTCCACCCCTTTGGATACATTGGGAATCAGGCCCAATTCCTGAATTTTTTCGCAGATGTGCTGAATTTGATTCGGGGTTGCATTATGCTTCATGACAACAATCATGATTGAATTTCACTCCTACCTTTAGAATTTAGAGTATTTTTTTCAATTCGCGTACAAATAACCGATTTTCCGCGGGCTTGCCCACAGTCACTCGAATCCATTCATTCAGTCCGTAGGCACGCATGTCACGCACAATCACGCCGCGCTTGAGTAACTTTTGAAATATTTCCCGCGCATTCTTCTTAACGCAGACTAAAACGAAATTAGCTTGGCTGGGCACATAATAAAGCCCTAAACCGCGAAACTGGCTTTCCAAAAAATTTCTTCCCTGAAGCACAATGTTCCGGGTTTGAGAAAGATACGCCGTATCCGCCAGGGCTGCTTCCCCTGCCGCTTGCGCCACAGAATTCACATTGAACGGCTGGCGTATCTTATGAAGATACCCGATTAATGTCTCATTAGCAAGCCCGTATCCCAATCGCAAGCCTGCCAGCCCAAATGACTTTGAAAAGGTGCGAAGGAGGACAACATTCTGGCGGCGCTTCTTTTTGATGTAATCCAAAGAGCGCGGAAAATCTTTGGCATCGGTAAAATCCACATACGCTTCGTCCAAACAAATAATCACGTTCGGCGGGGTGGAGTCGATAAAGCGGTCCAGCTCTTCCTGGCTCACGTAGGAACCGGTCGGATTGTTGGGATTGGCGATAAATACCAAACGGGTTTTGACCGACACCGCTTTTGCGAGAGCCCGTAAATCATAGCGGAAATTTTTCATGGGCAGGTGAATGTATTTTCCGCCCGCCGCTTGCGTCGCAAGCGGATACACTAAAAAGGTTAAATCAGAAGATACCACCGCGTCCCCGGGCTCGATAAAACCGTGCACTAATAATTCAATGATTTCGTTGGAGCCGTTGCCCACAATAATTTCTGAAGGCTTCACCTCGTGATATTTTGCCAGGGCCTTTTTTAAACGAAACATGCCGCCGTCCGGGTATAAATGCACGGAGCGCCCGGCCTTTTGTATGGCCGCGATCACTTTTTTCGAGGGCCCCAGCGGGTTTTCATTGGAGGCAAGCTTGATGACGTTACGAAGGCCCAACTCACGCTGGACCTCTTCGATGGGCTTTCCGGGCTCATAGCACTGAATAGCTTCAATATGGGATTTATACGCTGGCTGCTTCATGGAATTAGAGAAAAAATAGTGACTGTCACTTTAGTGACTGTCACTATTTTTTTGTTGACAGGGATAAGAGCCGAGGACTTTGAGAAAACGCACTGTTTTTTCCATTTCCCGCAACATCCGTTTCACTTTAGGGTCTCCGACATGCCCTTCAAAATCGATGAAAAAATAATAATCCCAAGCTTTTTTCTTGGAGGGCCGCGATTCGATTTTTGTCATATTCATTTTATATTTCTGGATGGGGCCTAACATTTTATAAAGCGCGCCCATTTTGTCTTTGATGGAAACCATAATAGAAGTTTTGTCAGACCCGGTTTTCCCGGAAATGGTTCTTCCCACCACGAGAAACCGGGTTTGATTTCCGGAAATATCCTGAATGCGCGATGCGAGCACTTGTAGATTATATAAAGTGGCCGCGAGCTTGCTTGCAATGGCGGCGGAACCCGATTCCTGAGCCGCGCGCTGGGCCGCCTGAGTCGTGCTCATCATATCAATCAGTTCCACGCGCGGAAGATGCGTTTCCAGCCACACCCGGCACTGGCCAAACACTTGCGGATTGGAATACACACGTTTGATGTCCTTCATTTCATGAGAGGACATTAAATGATGTTCAATATCAAAAACAATTTCCGAGCAGATTTTCAAATCCGATTCAATAAACATATCCAGCGTATAGTTGACTGCGCCTTCCGTGGAGTTCTCAATCGGGATGACGCCATAATCGGCGTTCCCCTTTTCCACCTCTAAAAACACATCGCCAATGTTTTGGCAAGGCCTATACTGAACGCTTGCACCGAATTTAGAAATAGAAGCCAGATGGGTGAATGTGGCTTCAGGGCCCAAATAGGCAATCGTAAGCGGCCGCTCCAGATCCAGCGAGGCCGACATAATTTCACGGTACACGGCTTTCAGCGCTTCGCTGGAAAGCGGCCCCGTGGCGCCCATTTTCACGATTTTGGAATACACTTCGCTTTCACGATCCGGCGCGTAAATCGCCGAGCCTTTTTGCTTCTTCAGCTCGCCGATTTTTAGGGCAATATCCGTTCGGTCGTTTAAGAGCCGGATAATTTTTTCATCCAGCTGATCAATTTTGCTGCGAAGCTCTTCAAGTGTCATTAAGCGATTCCTGTGGGATTAATTGGATTTTGCACTTCCGGAGCGATAGAAACTTTGGCGTTCTTGATGACCTCGGAAATTTCTTCGAGCACTTGCCTGCGCTCCTCTGCTCCCGGTATAACTTCTTCCTGTTTTTCTTCCGCCGGTTCGCCCGCTTGATTTTGCGCGCGAGCTTCTTTGTGTCCGGAAAGTTCTTCTTGATTGATCATACGGGCTACCAAATCTTTGATCTCATCAATTCTAGGCAAATCCTCAATGGATTTCAGCCCAAAATGTTCCAAGAACTTATCCGTGGTGGCATATAGAAGCGGCCGGCCGGGCACTTCTTTGCGTCCCGTAATTTTCACCAAATTCCTATCCATTAAACTCGAAAGCACTCCGGAAGAATCCACCCCGCGTACCTCTTCAATTTCCACGCGCGTAACCGGTTGTTTATACGCCAAAATGGCCAGCGTTTCCAACGCCGCGTGCGTAGCGGCTCGAGCTTTCTTTTCCATTTCCAATTTCAAAATCCAGGGCGCAAACTCAGGGCGCGTGGAAAGCTCATAACCACCCGCCACTTCTTGAAGACGGAAACTGGCTCCGCGCTCTTCGTACGATTGCCTGAGCTCGCTAAGCGCTTGCTCAATTTCCGATGGCTTATAGCCGCGCACCACTTTGCGAATTTCTCCAAGCATAAGCGGTTTACTGGCTACGAATAAAAGCGCCTCGATGATTTGTTTCATCGCCGAAAAATCTACTTCTTTGATTTCCTCATAATGCTCTACTGCCGTTTTGCGGCCTTCAAACGCGTTTTCGGGGAGCTGTTCTACGATTTGCCCTTCCAACTCACGGCGCAGTTCTTTAGTTTTTAATTCCCTCTCGCGTTCTTTTTGTTTTAACTCCTCGACGGATAAAGCCATGAGATGTTCTCCTTTCGGGATTACCTGACATGCCCGTTCAGTGACAACGAACGAATGCGAATGTCTTCAAACATTTTCTTTTGCTCTACATAAATTGCTTTTTGCCTGGTGATTTCAAGCATCGCTAAAAACGTCACGATGAGCTCATTGCGGGTAACCGATTGCGGCAAAAGCTCTGAAAAATAAAATTCCCTTTTTTCACGGATATAGCGGCGAATATGCTCAATTTTTTGATCGATAGTAATGACCTGCTCGAACACCTCGTGAATATTTTCGCGCGAAATGGCTTTCAACACTTTATGAAATGCTTGCAGCAGGTCCGACAAATCAGCGCTGAGCGGGGCCTGGAGAGCCGCTTCCTCTTCCAAATCTTTAAAATAAAAATCTGCCAGCTGGCGGGTGAATATTTTTGAGCGGGCCAGCTCCATCTCTCCTAACTCACTCGCCGCTTCTTTAAAGGCCTGATACTCCAAAAGCTTTCTAACCAGCGCCTCACGCGGGTCTTCTTCCAGTTCTTCTTCTTCCGCCGGCTCGTCCGGAAGCAGCATTTTGGATTTAATATAGAGAAGCGTGGCGGCCATAATGAGAAATTCACCGGCAACCTCCAAATCCATCTCTCTCATTTGATTTAAATAATCAATGTATTGCCGGGTAATTTCTGTAATGGGAATATCATAGATATTCACTTCATTTTTCTTGATCAGCTCAAGAAGAAGGTCTAGCGGGCCCTCAAATACGGGCAGCCGCACGGAAAGATTTGCGGTTCGAATCTCAATTACGGACTGATGTAATGTTTCCATATTTAAGCCAACCCCACTTTTTCTTTGGCTTCTGCAAGCGTTTTTTGCGCAACCGCGCCGGCCCGCCGCGCACCCTCGCGCAAAATCTCCGTGATTTTTGCGCGTTCGTTTTCAAGTTGCTTCCGGCGATCATGAATCGGCTTCATAAAATTCAGCAATGCCTCGACCAGCATTTGTTTGTCTTCCACACAACCCAGCTCCGCGCTCCGGCATCCGGCATCTACTTGCCGAACTACGGCGGGATTAAATATTTTGTCGTAATAAAAAACCGGACAAACATCGGGATTGCCTTTGTCATAACGGCGCTTACGGGCCGGGTCGGTCATCATGCCCATAATTTTTTTACGCACCTCTTCAGGCGAATCGGAAAGATAAATGCAATTGTCGTAGGACTTGCTCATTTTCCGGCCGTCCAGCCCCGGAAGTTTTTTCACCGGCGTTAACAGGGCCTCGGGCTCGGGAAATAATTTTCCGTACAAAAAATTAAACCGCCGCGCGATCTCACGCGTCAGCTCCAAATGAGCCAGCTGGTCTTCGCCGACCGGAACCCCTTCGGCTTTATAAAGCAAAATATCTGCGGCCTGGAGAACCGGATATCCCAAAAATCCGTGCGTGTGCAAGTCTTTTCCTTTTAATTCTTCAATCTGATCTTTATACGTGGGATTGCGCTCAAGCCACGCAAGCGGCGTAATCATGGAAAGCATGAGCCCCAGTTCCGCATGCTCTTTGACATCGCTTTGAATAAAAAGAGTGCACTCCTCCGGCGACACTCCGCTGGCTAAAATATCAATAGCCGCTTCAAAAACGTAGTTTCTTATTTGCGCGTGAGATTCGTATTCGGTGGTTAATGCATGCCAATCGGCGATCATGAAAAAAGCATCTTCGTCCTGGAGCTTTTTCCAATTCTCCAAGGCCCCCAAGAAATTGCCTAAGTGCAATTTTCCGGTAGGCCGAATTCCGCTTACAATACGTTTTTTCATAATTGCGAAATAAACACCTTCTTTAATATAGTACCGCAAAACATTTAATATTGGGGGTTCGCGGTACTATGCAGTTTGACAATGGGCTACGCCCATTTTCAATTTACTTGCGCTGCAATAGGCAATATCGAGAAAATAGCCGTCTAACTTTACCCATAAAAAAAGCCCCCTTACTCTCTATAGGGGGCTTTCCCTGTGGATAATTCTAAAACAAACTTATCCCCAAATTCAACTGTAACCGTTCAGCTGCCCCTCTCCCTTCCGCCGAAGGCGAGAAAGGGAGAGGGATTAAGGGTGAGGGTTTCAGTGGCGACACCCTCACCCCGGCGCGTTCCGCGTCCGCCCTCTCCCTCTGCTT
>JACQQR010000271.1 GCA_016206875.1 Candidatus Omnitrophota bacterium | reverse complement strand
TTTTTTATCCCGTTTTTACCCTTAAAAAGTTGTTTCTAAGTTTTTTTCATAACTCATTGCATATTCATAATAAACGTGCTATATTTTGGGTAAATATGTAGTGGATTTGAAAACTATCTAAATAAGTGGGTCATCGGGATTCCTCGGTGAACTCATCCCGGGCATGATCCGGGATCCATATAAAGTGGCAAAAACGTGAGTATAAAAACCTCCCCGTCGTCCAGAACAGAAGGAAGTGCCGCTATGTTGATTAAACAAACCTTATTGAAAGATCGAGTTCTCACTGATAAAGAGCGAAAAAATCTTGCCATCCTGGAAGTGATTCGCAAAAACGGCCCTATCTCCCGCACAGATATTTCAAAAATCACTGAATTCAACATCGTAACGGTCTCCAACTATGTCAATCATTACATCAAAAAAGGGCTGGTGGTGGAAGGCGAGCTGGATGAATCCACCGGCGGACGCAAACCCATTTTGGTGGAACTGAATCCCAAAGCCACATACATCGTCGGCGTAGGGCTCAATATGCTTTCGATTGTGGGCGTGCTCGTGGATTTAGAAACCAATGTGTTGTATGAAGTAAAACAGGAGCGCCGCCCGGAAAACTCGGAGGCCATGATTGAAAAAATGATCCAGATGACTGAAGAGATCATTGAAAAATCCGGCATCGAAAAACAAAAAATCGCGGGGCTCGGTGTTGCCATTCCCGGCATCATCGATGAAAAGGGGCGCACCATCCGCTGGCCCGGCGCGCTGGGCACCAAAGACGCCACTGTTTGTATTTCCATCAAAGATCTTTTTGAAAAACGCCTCAACATTCCCACTTTTGTAGAAAATGACGCCAACGCGGCCGTGCTCGGCGAAAAATGGCTGGGGTTGGATCGCGATGTGCGCCATATGATTTATATGTTTTCCGGCGTTGGTTGCGGCATTATCATTAACGGAGAAATTTATCGCGGCGCCACCGGTGCCGCCGGCGAACTCGGCATTACCACCAATAACCCTAAATATACTGACCTCATCAAAACTTCGGCCGCGCAACTGGGCCGTTGGAAGATGGATTTGGACATCGCCGCCGTAGCAAAAGATTCAATCCGCCAGGGCCATAAATCCGTTCTCACCGATACCGTCAAAGGCAAAATCGACGAGATCACCATTAAAGAAGTCATTGCTGCTTCGAAAGAAAAAGACGATGTGGCGACTGCCGCCATTGAAGAAGGCGGGCGCAATTTGGGCCGTAAAATCGCTTTCCTGGTGAATTTTTTGAATCCCGAGATTGTGGTCATCGGCGGCGGTATTGAAGACTGCGGCTCTATTCTCCTGGATGCTATAAAACAGGAGGTAAAAGAATGGGCGGTGGAAGAAGCGGCCAACTTTGTAAAAATTATTCCTTCTGCATTCGGTGAAAATGCCGTCGCCCTCGGCGTGGTTGGCATTGTCGCCCGCGAAGTTTTTGCCCAAGCCTAAAAATAAAACGGAGACGGTTCTCCTTAGGGAGCCCCCGTCCCTTTTCCGTTACAAAACATGATCCGTAAAGTTTTTGCTATACGCTACATGCCATCCGCTATACGCTATCCACATGCCTCGGTCCATCTCTTCTGATCCATCCATTCTTCTTGATGGTCTCAATGCCGCGCAAAAAGAAGCCGTGACCCATGCCGAAGGGCCTCTGCTTATTCTTGCCGGAGCGGGGACAGGAAAAACCCGCGTCCTCACACATCGTTTAAGCTATTTACTCGCCGCGCACAAGGAGGTAAAGCCCGAGCAGATTTTGGCCCTGACGTACACACGAAAAGCCGCTGAGGAAATGCGCATTCGCGCCGAAGCGCTCTTGCCCGGATTGACCCATTTTCCTAAAATTGCCACATTCCATTCCTTTGCCCACGAGCTTGTGAGCGAGCATTCTGTGGACATTGGCTTTTCCCCCCGCATTCAGCTCCTTGCCGAAAGTTTAGAGCGCGCCTCGGTGCTTCATTCGCTGGTGTTCCGGCTTCCCATCGAATTTCTGCCCGGAAAAGAAAAACGCGAAGATTTGATTGAGCCCGTGCTCCAGTTCATTGAAAGAGCCAAGGACGAACTGCTGACGCCCGAGGAAATAGAACAATATTTTTTAGGGGAAAAAAACAAGCTGGGTCAAATTCCAAATGATGAGCGCGCAGAGCGCGAGGGAGAAATTGCGCAAGGGCTGGAACTGGCGGGCCTATACCGGGCTTATGAAGATGCGCTTCGTAAAGCAGATGCCCTGGATTACGGCGGTCTTATTTTCTTATTCGCCAGGATTCTTCGCGAAAAACCGGCTGTGCGCAAAAAAATCTCGGGGCTTTACCGGTATATTCTCGTGGATGAATTTCAAGACACCAATATCGCGCAAATCGAACTGCTCCGGCTGCTGGCTCAAAACCACGGCAATCTTTGCGTGGTCGGCGATGATGATCAGGCAATTTACCGTTTCCGCGGCGCTTCGTACGCCAGTTTTAAAAAATTCCGCGAGTACTTCCCAAATACCCGTGTAATCAAACTTAAAAAAAATTACCGCTCCACAAAAAATATTCTTTCTGCCGCTGAAGCCGTTATCCGCGTAAACGGTGAAGACCGATATGAGGCCTCCAAAGAGCTGATTACAGAAAGCGCCCCGGGTGAACCCGTTGAACTCCATTATTTTTCCGACTACGGCGAAGAAGCGGCCTGGATCGCTTCCCGCATCCGGGAATTAGCCGGGCAAAATCCCGGGCCTGCCGGCGAAATCTTTTCACAAATTGCCGTACTGGTGCGTTCTAAAAGCACAGCGGAAACTATTAAGTTGGCCCTGGCCAAAAAGGGCATTCCGTATGAAGAAGCTACGGGCGGTGCGCTTCTGGCCGAGGCCGAAGTGAAAGATGCTTTGGCCATTTTAAAAATCGCCGCCGAAGTTGATGAAGAAAACTCTCTATTCCGTGTTCTCATTTCACCGCTTGTGGGTTTGGCGAGTGCCGAGTACAGAACCATTTCCGAATGGGCTAAAAAAGAGAAAGACCATGATTCGGGCCTGGCTTGCCATCTTCATGAATTTTCCTCCATTTCTTCCTTAAGCGGCGAGGCCAGGCAAAAGCTAAGCGCATTTTCAAAAAAAATTGAGGGATTGAAAAAACTTTCTTCCCGAGCCCCGGCCGGAGAGGTTTTTTGGAAAGCCGCCGCAGAGTTCAAATTATTCAGCCTTTATTTTTATAAAGGCTCCGGCGAAGCGCGCGCGGCGATACGTCATTTGGCGGCTTTGTATGATTTTATCCTTCGCTTCGACGAAGCAGAAAAACAAGGCCCCACGCTTAAGAAGTTGATGCATCTGGTTGTCCTTGCAGAAAAATTGGAAATCGGCCCTCAAATTCAGTCTGAAATTCAAAGCGAAAACGCCGCCGTGCGGCTGGCCACAGTGCATGCGGCTAAAGGACTGGAATTTCCCATTGTGTTTATCCCTTCCGTCAACAGCAAAAAGTTTCCGACCCGTTCACAAAAAGAAGTCTTCCCTATTCCCGATGCCTTGCTCAAAGAGGCCTTGCCGCAAGGGGAATTTCACACGCAAGAAGAGCGGCGTCTTTTTTACGTGGCTGTAACGCGTGCGCGCGAGAAAATTTATTTATCCTGTGTTGAGAAAAAACATACACCCCCTTCCGTGTTCATCAAAGAGCTTTTGGCCTCTGACGCCCACGACTTGATTCAGGCCATACGCCACCCGGCAAAAGAAGAAAAAAAGGCGGGGCATGAAGAGCGCGTGCACCGGCTTTTCGATAGAGAGCCAGCTGTATCCCTAGAACTTTTGGAATTATTAGAGAAAAAAACGGGCGATGTGCAGGCGGAACTTGCGGCCTTGCTCCAAGAGTTTTTCAGGTTGCGCGCTTTCGATGCGCAAAAAGCAGATGCGCTCGTGAACAATCTCCGCCTGCCGGAACTCGCCGCTATTGGTTCCAATAGGCCTAGTGAAAAGCCGCTTGATTCCTCCCCCGGGAAAAACAAAATGGCGGAAATACCCCCATCGACCGAATTGATTGTGCTCAGCCCGTCGAAAGTAGAAGATTACAACTGGTGCCCGCTTAAGTATCAACTCAAATATGAGCTGGGGATCCCCACGCCACCGGCCCCGTTTTTGAAATTTGGGGCTTGTGTGCATAAGGCCTTGGAATGCTTTTACCGCGACTTAGAAGCAGGGCGCGCTGCCTCGCTAGAAAATTTGCTTCGCCGTTATGAAGAAAATTGGGAGCGGCGCGGCTACCGGTCGAAAACCGAAGAGGCCTCGTACAAAAGCCGCGGCGAAAACATGCTTCGCCGTTACTTCGAGCGCTGCCAGGATGACATCACCAATGAATCGTTGGCCTTGGAAAAGAAATTCGCGATTTCTTTTTCGCCTCATGTGGAAGTGCACGGAAAAACCGACCGCATCCAGCGTTTAAAAAACGGGGAGGTGGAAATTATCGATTACAAAACGGGAAAACCCAAAAACCAGGAAAAAGTGGATGAAAATATTCAACTATCCATTTATGCGCTGGCCTTTCAAGAAAGTTTCGGCCGCCTGCCTGACCGCATGACATTTCATTACGTAGACGCCGAAGAGAAAGTTTCCACGGTAATGACCGGAGAAAAAATCACTCAGACCTGCCAAAAAATCCTCGAGCTTTCAGAAAAAATCCGAAAAAAGGAATTCCCTCCCTGCTCCCCTCAGCAGCAATATGTACGCTGCGGCTACTGCGAATACAAACCCATTTGCCCCGTGCACGAGAAATAAATATACCTTATAGGGTATGTTTATGATTTATAAAATTAATTTTATACCCTTTTTGATATAAATTTATAGTATTAGTACCCTATATGATATAATTCTAGTTTACTATAATTGAATTTATACCCTATCTAGCATATACTTAACACATGACCCTGGCCAAAACTATTCAACACTTAAGAAAACAAGCGGGCATGACCCAAGTTGAATTTTCTGCAAGAGTGGGCGTGGGTCTTCGATTTGTGCGCGACCTGGAGCAGGGTAAACCTAGCGTTCGGCTGGATAAAGTAAATCAAGTGTTAGATTTTTTAGGGCATCATCTTGAGATCATCTCCAATCATGGGCGAAAAAATATTACGTCAAGCGAAAGTTGATTTTTCCGGACAGACTGCGGGCTACTTATGGGAAACGCCGAACGGTTTTCGTTTCTTATATGATGAAAACTACCTTCATTCCAACGGTTGTCCGATTTCTGTTTCTCTTCCCTTGCGCAAAGAGCCTTATGAGTCAAAAGAACTTTTTAGTTTTTTCCGGGGCTTATTGCCCGAAGGTTGGTATTTAGACATAGTAAGCACAACCGCAAAAATTGATGAGAGGGATTTTTTTGGTCTCCTATTAGCCACAACTCAAGACACGATTGGTGCCGTT
>JACQQR010000275.1 GCA_016206875.1 Candidatus Omnitrophota bacterium | reverse complement strand
GTGACAAAGCAGCTACGCTCTTGCACCCCGGCCCGGCCCCCGATTTGACAAACGGAGAAACATCGGGTAGTTTTCGCTTAATTCCATGAGCTATCCTTTTTATTCCGCTCTCATTAATTTTGCCACCGCCTTGGGCGTGAGCTACTTGGTGTTTTTAAAAAACCGGAAAAGTTCCGTAAGCCGCGCCTTCATCGTGTTCTCAGGAAGCGGCGGATTTTGGGCGCTTAATTACGCGCTATGGCAATCCTCGCAAGTTGAAGCTCAAGCCTTATTTTTCATTCGTCTGGCAATGACCGGCGTGATGGTGTTGATAGCCTCCTTTCTGGAATTCGGCCTTCGCTTGATTCAGAAAGAAAAAAAGTATCCGTTGTTGCGCATGGTCAATCTCCTGGCGGCTTTCGCCTTTCTCTTTTTATCTTTCTCGCCGCTTTATATTCGCGAAGTTCACGCCGCGGGCGGCTTCCGGTTTTGGCCGGTTCCCGGTCTCGCATTCCATTTTTTCATGGCTTATTTTGCGGGGATGGTTTTTCTCGTTCACGGCTTGCTGCTTGGGGCTTGGAGCACGGCGCCGCGGATGCTCAGAAAACAAATTTTTCTCGTCTTGACGGCCACGTTTGTGGGATTTGCCGGCGGCTTCACCAATTTTTTTCTGTGGTACGGAATTGATATTCCGCCGTACGGAAATATTTCCGTTTCTATCTGCATTCTGATTTTGACGTACGCCATCGTGGCCGAGAAGCTGATGGATATTGAAGTGATCATCAAAAAGACATTGGTGTTCACCGGTCTTTTCCTTTTGGCGATTTCTTCAATCGCAGCGGTGACCGTGCTCATTCAAAAGCTGGCGGGCGAGTACGTGAGCCCTCCGGCGTGGGTGCCTATTACGGCCGGCGTTTTTTTAGGCATTTTGGTGTACGAGCCGGTGCGCGCATTTTTAGTGGCGGTGACGGATCGTTATTTGTTTCAAAAGAAGGTGGATTACAAACTGCTGCTCAAAGAAGCCAGCCAGCGTCTGGCGGAAATCAGGACCTTAAAGCGTCTGGCCGTCATGATTGTGGGTTTTCTAATCCGGCGCTCAAAAATTTGCCGGGCAGCTATTTTTGTCCGCCAATCGAGCGACTCGAATTTTGCGCTGATTGCCTCGCGGCCGCGCCGGGAGGCTGGGTGTTACCTAGAGCTGGAGGCGTCCG
This sequence comes from Candidatus Omnitrophota bacterium, assembly GCA_016206875.1. GTDB lineage: Bacteria > Omnitrophota > Omnitrophia > Omnitrophales > JACROU01 > JACQQR01. The sequence continues at coordinate 1,263 of JACQQR010000275.1, read as the reverse complement.
CATGTTCAGAATATTTTCAGCAATTCCGATCGCCTGTGGAAATCGAAGATGTGCGGGAGCATTCCGAGCGCGGCAAACCGGGCGCCCGGGAAATGCTGCGAGAGATGAATCAATCGAGGGCAACCCTCATCCTCCCCGGATTTTTGCGAAGCTCTTCTGCCAAATCCGGAAAAGAAAAACTGAAGCTCAAGTGTATTTTATTTTTAGGCCCGCAAAAATCCGACCGGCCCTATACCTCGGAGGAAAGGGACGCGCTCTATACCCTTGTGCAGGAATCGGTGATTGCCATTGAAAACGCGCGGCTCTTTGATGAAGCGCTGCGCCGCTCCTGGGAACTGGCGGAAACCAATAGAGACCTCCTCGATGCCAACGAGCGATTGAAGGAGACGCAGGCGTCGCTTGTGGCGGCTGAAAAAGACGCCACGATGGTGGGGATGGCTAAGGCTATAGGACACGAAATCAATAACCCGCTTGTGGCTGTGCTGGGCCGTTCTTCTATGGCGGAGCGTGAATACAAACTTTGGGAAGAAATGCTGGATACCGCGAAAGGTTTTTTGGGCAAGGAAAAAAGCGGGCTGATGGAGCATTCACTGCTGAAGAGCCGCGAAAACCTGGCCAAAATCACTCAAGCGGCCAGGCGCATCGAAATTGTGGTGCATACGCTCACGCATATCTTAAAAGACACCCAAGGCCAAATGGAGCCTTTAAGTTTGCATGTACTCGTGCGCGAGGCGATTGAAGCGGCTCATTTTGTTGAAAGTAACGGAAGAGGGGTTTCCGTCGAGCATGATATTGACGCCAATCTTTTTGTGCTGGGCAATCTCGAACAGCTCATTCAAGTATTCGTGAATCTTCTGAAAAACGCCAAAGAGGCGATGGCGGGTCAAAAAAAGGCACGCATTCTGATTCGCGGAACCATGGATCCCGAGCGTGCGCAGACAGCGCTTTTGGAAGTAGAAGACAATGGGCCCGGAATTCCCGCGCCGGCGCTCCCTCATATTTGGAAACAGGGATTTTCCACAAAAGTGAAAAAAGGCGGGGGGTTGGGCGCATTGGGCCAGGGGCAGGGCCTTTTTGTCTCCAGGCATATTATCGAATCGGTGCACCGGGGAACTCTTCAAGCGGAAAATCTTTTGCCGCCTGCGCAAGGGGCACGTTTTTCCGTGCGGCTGCCGGTAGTTATGTAATGCTCTGTTTACGTAAGAGTTTAGAACGTGTGAAAAAATGTAGGAGTTTAGCCCGCTGAGGTGATTTGCAGTTGTT
>JACQQR010000270.1 GCA_016206875.1 Candidatus Omnitrophota bacterium | reverse complement strand
GTACTGCGTCATCTGGAGCGTCTTGCCCAGCGAACTCATACTTTTTTTGATGATGTGCTCGTCAAAAGCAGCTCCCTGCCCCTGACCCTTGTCATCTGGGGCAGTGGTTTTGCCTTGGCCGGTGAAATCTTGCCTCTTGAAGAAAAGTGGTTCTGGCTTGCCTCCACTATTTTTAGAGCATCTTTGGTGTGCGCGATTGTCTTGATTTTCGAGCGAATCTTCAGCTACCTTCTGGATAGTTTTTCTCAAAAAACAACTCAGGCCTATTTATCTGCGCCCCTGGTCAAAGGCATTTTCCGCGGCACAATTTTGGGGCTGGGCGCTTTGGTGTTTCTGGAGATGATCGGGATTTCCATGACGCCTGTGCTGGCCTCGCTCGGCATCGGCTCTTTGGCAGTAGCCTTAGGGCTTCAGCCAACCTTGGCCAATGTTTTTGGCGGACTCCAGATTACGTTGGATAAATCAATACGCATCGGAGATTTCGTAAAACTTTCTTCGGGTGAAGAAGGCTATGTAGTGGAAATCGGATGGAGAAGCACGCGCGTGCAGCTTCTTCCGGGAAACACTGTGGTCATCCCGAACAATCAAATCATGCAAAGCATTGTCATCAATTATTATCTTCCGAATAAAGAAATGGCCGTGCTGGTTTCAGTAGGGGTTCACTATGACAGCAACTTAGAACATGTCGAGCGAGTCACCCAAGAAGTGGCCAAGCATGTTTTGTCCACGGCAAAAGGCGGTGTCGCTGACTTTGAGCCTTTTATCCGCTTTCACACTTTTGGGAATTCCAGCATTGATTTCACCGTGATTTTGCGCGTTCAGGAATTTACCGATCAATATCTCGTCAAGCATGAATTCATCAAGGCCCTGCACAAACGCTATAAAGAAGAAGGCATCGTGATTCCCTTCCCCATCCGCACCTTGGAAATCCCCCAAAAAACAATGGACGCGTTGAAAGAAAAGTGACAGTCATTATTTTGTAAGCATTCAGAGTGGGTGTCATGCCAGCGCAGGCTGGCATCTTGTTTTTTCCGCCAGAGGCGGAAAGATTCCGGCCTTCGCCGGAATGACACGTGAAGAGTAGTGGTATGTACTTACTCTGAGTACTTACACTATTTTTCTTACTTCTCCTATCTCTCATAAATAAATCACATCACCTTCATGAAAGAGAGAAAGAAATAGCAGGAGATAGTCACGGAGCTGCCGGGTGAGAAGAAAATTTTGCCGCACGTGCTCGCGTCCGTTCTCCCCCATTTTTTTCGCGTACTCCGGATTTTGAAGCAGCTGCTTGATGGAATAGGCCGCGCCTTCAATGCTGTGGCACAAAAGCCCGGAATATTTATGCGTGACCTGAAGCGGAATTCCGCCGACGGCTGAAGCCACAACAGGTTTTGCCTTCCATAAAGCCTCGGTTACGGTGAGCCCGAATCCTTCTTTCAATGATTTTTGTATGACAACAGAGGAAGCCCTTTGCAAGGCATTGATTTCCATATCGCTCCCCGACGGAATGGCTAAAACGTGAATATCCGGGTTGCTGGCCGCCCGGTCGCGCGTTTTCGCCAGCACTTCTTGCGACTCCGGGTCGTCTGTAGCCTCGCCTCCGGCAAGCACAAGCTGGCAATCAATATATTTTGAGACAATCTCAAAGGCGTCCATCACGCCCAGCGGATCTTTTAAGTAATCGAAACGGGAAATCTGCGTGACCATGGGTTTTTCCGGATCCAAATGAAAGCGCTCGAGCACCTGATGGATCCCCTCTTGCGGAAGCTCTTTATTTTTGTCGCTTAATGGATCTATAGAAGGAGAGATCAAAAATTGCCGGATAGGGAGTTCCTGGCTAAACACCGGCGCGGAAAATACGGAGGCATTATAGCGGTCGATAAATGGCCTCAAGAAACTCCACACCTGTGGGTCGGGATTTGACACATCAATATGACAGCGCCAAATCCATTTTCCCTGCTGAATCTCTTTACGGTTGATGAGTGCGATAGGCTGGGGATCATGAATGAAATAAATATCCGCGTTCATCTCCATTGATTTGTTGTTCATCTCGCTGGTTTCCAAAAAGCAGGTGAAGTCAGCCGGTGTAATAGTTTCTCCTTTGCCATGAAGCGCGTTGTGAAATTTTTTGGTGACTTTATAAAATTGCTCGCCTCCTTTGATGACATCCCAGCGCGCGTTCACCCCCATTTCCTGAAAAAGCGGCACGAGCCGGTTTAAGATTTCGGCCACGCCGCCGCCCACGGCGGTGGAATTGATATTTTGAACGCTTTTCCCCTTTACTTTTTCCGCAAGAAGATACAGTTCTTCGATGACTTGCGGGCCGACTACGGCTTCATACTCTTTGAGATGAATCATTGTGTGCTTCCCTTTTCTCGTAAACGATTTTCTATAAGATGCGCTATCCGGCCGCGCAGCGCTTCTAACGTATGCGTATAGGGATCCAATTGAGCAATTTTTTTCGCCAATTCTTTTTCCTCCAGCGAAGTCTCAAACCATAAAGAAAAATCATTGCTTCCTTTTTCAAGCCTGAGGCGCGCCTCGAACATGTGGAAATAGATGGAATGAATGGTGACTTTTTTGATAATCTCCGCAAAGTCTTGCAAGGAGTTGGCCCGATAAGGCATCGGCAAAATAAAGCTGATGGATTTTACAAAATAGAATTCTTGACCCTCATTGGCCTGACGCAGCGGACGCTTCGCCGATTGCAGATACCGCTCTAACACTTCTCTAATTTTATCCCGGAGGGCGCGGATGCTTGTAAACTCGCAAGTATTGATGCTGGCCAATTGCTCGCTTAATTTTGTTTCATTTAACGCGGCATTCACCCAATAGGCAAAATCATTGGGCGGCTCGGGAGAAAGATACAAATGCTGCTGCAGAAAATGATGGGTATGATGATAAATAACGGAACCGGGAACAGTTTGAACATGAGCCAGAAGCTCTTCCAAATTTCCCGCCTTAAGGCCGGTCAGTTCCCCCAGATGAATGCGCGTATAAAATTGAAACGGCTGGGAGGCTTGCGCTTCGAGTTCCACCATACAGCACCTCTGTGACAAATTATAGAGCACCAGCGCGCCGGTCACCAGTCCAACAGGGGCGCGCCGGGAAAGACTGCCGAATAAAATTACAAAGTTTCGGCCCCCACTTCTTGAAACTCAAACTTCAATAACTGAGAAAGCACTTTCCCTGCCCAGCGGTAAATGTTTTGGTTTTCTACAACTTCTCTCATTTTCTTCATCCGTCTTTCTTTCTCTTCCGGAGACATTTCCAGCGCTTTGGCAAGGGTTTCGGCCAGCGTTTCACTGTCGTACGGATTCACCAGCAATGCATCCGTCAATTCGCGCGAAGCCCCGGCGCATTGCGAGAGAATCAACACGCCGCCCAAGTCGGCGCGTGAAGCCGCGAATTCTTTTGAAACCAAGTTCATGCCGTCATGCAGTGAATTGACAATGCACACATCCGCCATGCGGTACAGCGCCAGGATTTCATAGTATGTCATGTAGGAGCGCGTCAACACAATGGGAACCCAGGAATTTTGCGAATGCTTCCAATTGATTTCTTCGACCATTGCGTTGATTTCTTCATTCAATTCTTTGTAACGGGGAACATGAATGCGGCTGACCTGCCCCAACTG
>JACQQR010000269.1 GCA_016206875.1 Candidatus Omnitrophota bacterium | reverse complement strand
GTTCAGAGTGGGTGTCATTCCGGCGAAGGCCGGAATCTTTCCGCCGAAGGCGGATCCGCCTTCGGCGGAAAAATCTCAAAACAAGATGCCAGCCTACGCTGGCATGACACCCACCCTGAACGCTTACCATTTTTTGAGGAGGTAACTTTGAAGATTTCCATTACGGGCAAACACATTTATGTTCGGGGAGGGATGAAATCGTATATTGAGGGGCGCATAGAAAAATTAGAGCATTTATTCTCTGCCGCAGACACGGCCCACGCCCTCCTGAAGACCGAAAAATATATTCATACTGCGGAAGTTTCTTTACATGGAAGAAAGTTACACGTATTTGCCGAAGGCTCCAGCGAAGAAAATATGTATGTGGCTATTGACAGGGCTGTGGACAGGATTGCAAATCAAATCCGGCGGAAAACCGGCAGACTTAAGGAACGGGTGCATCAAGGCAAAAGTTTAAAGCAAATGGAAGAGTGTGTTGAGCTTGTGGTAGAACGCGAAATGGTGGATGCGCAAAAAATGACCCCGGAACAGGCGGCGTTTCAACTGGAAGAAGAAGACAGGAATTTTCTTGTGTTCCAAAATCCCCGCACGCACCAGCTCAATGTAATATATCAAAAGAAAAACGGAAAATACGGCGTAATCGAACCGAATACGGAGAATCAGTAAAAGGAGATCACAAGAACCATGAAAATCACAGACTTTCTCGATCCTCGCGCGATCACATTAAAATTGGAGTCAACGGATAAGGAAGGCGTGCTGCATGAGATGGTCAATCTCTTGGCGCAAGTCAAGGATCTGGGAGACAGAAAGTCCGTGGTGAAATCGCTCCTGGATCGCGAAAACCTGGGCTCTACCGGCATCGGCCAGGGCATCGCGATTCCGCACGGCAAAACAGACAGGGTCAAAGAGTTGTGCGCCTGCCTCGGCATCAGTCAAAAAGGAGTGAATTTTGATTCGCTGGACGGAGAACCGGTTTATATTTTCTTTTTGCTGGTTGCGCCGAAAGATTCCGCCGGGCCGCATTTGAAGGCCCTGGCCCGCGTGTCGCGTCTGCTGCGGGACGGTTACTTCTGCCAACTTCTGCGCAATGCCAAATCCGACAAAGATGTGTATCAGATGATTGTCACCGAAGAGGAAAAAAAGCCCTGATATGGTTTCCGTTCCGGTCGCCGAACTGTATCATTCTCTAAAGGAAAGTCTCAAACTGAAGCTGGTAACCCCTGAGATTCCTTTGCATGGGAAAATAAAATCTTCCGAGATTCATCGTCCCGGCTTGGCGTTCGCCGGTTACTATGATTATTTTGCTTTTGATTCCGTGCAAATTCTCGGCACCACCGAAGTATCCTATTTGAAGCAGCAAGGCCCGGCCAGGCGTGAAGAGGCGTTTCAAAAGTTTTTCGGATTTAAAATTCCGTGCATTATCCTGTCGAAAAATCAGATGGTTCCGGGACTGATTGAACATGCGACGAGGGCAAAAATTCCGGTGTTCCGCTCGCCGCTTCGCACCACAACATTAATCGGGCGGATCACGATTTTTATCGAAGATGAGCTGGCCCCCAAGAGCACGGTTCACGGCACGCTCTTGGATGTGTACGGAGTGGGCACGTTGCTTCTCGGCAAAAGCGGCGTAGGCAAATCGGAGACGGCTTTAGAATTGGTTCAGCGGGGTCAGCGGCTTGTGGCAGACGATATTGTGGAGATCAAGCGCACTTCGGATGATATTTTGATGGGCTATTCCAGCAAAGTGATTCGCCATCACATGGAAATTCGCGGGCTGGGCATTATTGACATGATGTCTCTTTTTGGCGTGGGGGCGGTGCGCAATCAAAAGCGTATTTTAATGGCCGTGACGCTTGAAAAGTGGAATCCTGAAGTGGAATATGAGCGCTCGGGACTTGTAGAAAATAATACGGCGTTTTTGGGAGTGACCTTGCCGCATATCGTGATTCCGGTGATTCCGGGAAGAAATATTCCCGTGCTTGTGGAAGTGGCGGCGCTCAATCAACGGTTGAAGCGGATGGGGATTCACGCAGCCAACCGGTTTAACGAAGATATCATTCGCCAAATGGCGGAGAAGGACAAGGCGGATTAGGAGAAATCAAGTGAGCTTTTTCAGGTGGTTTATTCCGGGAATGGGAGTGAAGCGCTGGATATTTCTGTGTTCGCTCGGCCTTTCTCTCCTGATTTTGATCTCTTTGGCTGCGGTGAAACATTTTTCGCAAGCCAGTTTGTTCCTGGCGTCCCTTGCGGCGGCCGTGCTCATTTTAGGCGTATTTTTGATTGTGGTTTCTATTAAAAATATGCTGCGTACTTTTGTGCGTGCCCTGATGCCGAAAGAAAAACAAGAGGACTTGGTGGATATTGTCTATCAAAACCGGATTGAGCGCGCTCTGGAAGGAGCGCCTCATGTGGTGGCCATCGGAGGCGGCACCGGTTTGAGCACGCTTCTTCAGGGGCTCAAGCTTTTTTCGCGTAATATCACCGCGATTGTGACCGTGACGGACACCGGCGGCAGTTCCGGACGTTTGCGCAAAGAACTCGATATTCTGCCCCCCGGCGATATTCGAAATTGCTTGGTGGCTTTGGCGGATCAAGCGCCGCTTTTGGGGAAACTGTTTCAATATCGTTTTGAAGACGGGCAGGGGCTCAAAGGGCACAGTTTTGGCAACCTGTTTATCACCGCTTTATCCAAGGTAACGGGTGATTTTGGCCGCGCGGTAAAAGAATCCAGCAAGGTGCTTGCGATTCGGGGCCGTGTGGTTCCTTCTTGTCTGGAAAATGTGACATTGGCCGCCGAGTTTGTGGACGGCGGTCATGAAGAAGGCGAAACCAATATCACTTCAAAAAGGAAAACCATTCGCACGTTGAGTTTAAAACCGGCTGACTGCAGCGCTACGGAAGATGCCCTGGATGCCATTGACCATGCGGATATTATTATTTTGGGGCCGGGGAGCTTGTATACCAGCGTGCTTCCCAACGTGCTTATCGCGGATATCCGCCGGCGCATTTGCGAATCCGGAGCTTTAAAAATGTATGTGGTCAATGTCATGACTCAGCCGGGAGAAACGGAAAATTTTTCCGCTTCGGACCATGTGCGTGTTCTCGTGGAGCATACTTCACCCGGGTTGATTGACACGTGCATCGTCAACACAGGCGTTCTTCCCGAGTCGATAGTGCGGCGTTACCAGGCAGAGGGCGCTTCAAAAGTGGTTTTGGATCTGGAACGAATTATTGAAATGGGCTACCGGGTAGCCACGGGTGATTTGATTCAGTCGGAAGAGCAAATCCGGCACTCGCCGGAAAAGCTGGCACAGCTTATTTTTGATACATTTGAAGAATATAAGGAAGCCCAAGAGCGTAAAGAGAAACATGAAAAGCAAATTGCCGGAGTCTCCTAGAGAAGACTTCATAGAGAAAAAAATTATCATCAAAAATAAATTGGGTTTACACGCGCGCCCCGCCGCCCTTTTTGTCCAGGCCACAAGCAAGTACGACTGTGACCTGTACGTGCGCAAGGGCAAGCAAAAAGTGAACGGAAAATCCATCATGGGTTTGATGATGCTTGCCGCGGGGAATGGCACAGCGCTTATTTTGGAAGCTTCAGGCCCGGATGCGCGTAAGGCGATTGCTGACGTGGAAAAATTGGTGAGTGAGAATTTCGGAGAGTAATCCGCATGCATACATTAAAAGGCTTTGGTGTGTCCCCGGGCGTGGTGATCGGCACGGTTAAGGTGCTTCATGCCGAAGAAGTGATGGTGCCCAAAACCCAGGTCCGCGACAGTGAAATTCCTAACGAAATCGCCCGGTTTGAGGATGCGCTGACTAAAACGCGCGCCGAACTCCTGGGCATCCGCCGCAAAATTTCCCAGGAAATCGGACGCGATCATTCCGATATTTTCAATGCCCATCTTTTGATTTTGGAAGATCGCACGCTGATTGAAGACGTCATCGGGCTCATTAAAGAAGAGAAAGTTTCCACTGAGTACGCCTTTAGCATCATCCTCCAGCGTTACTTTCACGCCTTTTCGCAGATCGACGATGAATATTTGCGCGAACGCATTGCCGACATCCGGGATATCGGCAAGCGCGTGCTGCAGCATTTGATGAGCCATGAGCGCGAATCGCTGGTTTCTTTGCACGAAGCGGTGATTGTGGTGGCTCACGACCTTTCGCCCTCGGACACGGCCACCATGGACAGGAAAAATGTTATCGGTTTTGCCACCGATATCGGAGGCCCGACCTCACACACGGCCATTATGGCGCGTTCCATGGAAATTCCGGCCGTTGTGGGACTGGAGCGAGTTAGCAAGGAAGTTTCCAACGGCGATAGGCTGATTATTGACGGCACTCACGGTATTGTGATTTTGAAACCCGATGAAAGCACCATCGAAAAATATCTTTCCGAAGGCAAAAAGTTCGCGCTTTATATTTTAGAGCTTGAAAAATTAAGAAATCTTCCGGCCGAGACTCAGGACGGCCACACCATCGAATTGGCCGCTAACATCGAATTTCCCGATGAAATTCCTTCCGTCATTTCTCATGGCGCCCAGGGAATCGGGTTATACCGCACGGAATATTTTTATTTGAATCGCACGGACCTTCCCAACGAAGAAGAGCAATTTATCGCGTACAAGCAAGTGGCCGAACAAATGAAATCCGGTTCCGTCATTGTGCGCACACTGGATTTGGGAGGCGATAAATTTTTGCCTTCCATGGATGTGCCCAAGGAAATGAATCCTTTTCTGGGGTGGCGGGCTATCCGGCTTTGCCTGACGCGGGTGGACGTGTTCCGCGCCCAGCTGCGCGCCATTTTACGGGCCAGCGCATTTGGGAAATTCAAGATTATGTATCCCATGATTTCAAATATAGATGAAATCCGGCAAGCGCGCCAAATTTACCGTTCCGTGGAAGAGGAGTTGGACAAGCAGGGGATACAGTATGATAAAAAAATGCAAGTAGGCGCCATGATTGAAATTCCTTCAGCGGCCATCACCAGCGACGCACTGGCAAAGGAAGTGAACTTTTTTTCTATCGGCACCAATGACCTCATTCAATATGCGCTTGCCGTAGACCGGGTGAACGAAAAGATCGCTTACTTGTATCAGCCCACACATCCGGCTATTTTGCGTCTCATCGCGCAAACCATCAAAAACGCCCACGAAAACAAGATTTGGGTGGGGGTGTGCGGAGAAATGAGCGGCGACCCTATTTCCGCCCTTCTTTTGGTGGGCATGGGAGTAGACGAACTCAGCACAAGCCCCTTCGTGCTTCCCAAAATTAAGAAAGCCATCCGTTCCGTTTTGTATAAGGATATTAAAGCGATGGCAGAGAAAGTATTGCGGGAATTTCATACCGCCGATGAAATCAGAAATTTTGTGGAAAAAGAACTCAACCGCATGATCCCCGGATTTACCGAAGAATATCTGGTATGAAGTCAGATGTCTGGGAAGAAATGCGCCTCGAGCTGGACTGTGAAAATTTCTTAGCCCATATCGACGGTTTCCCCGGCCAACTTCGCGAAGCGTTACGGCGCGCGCGCTCCGTGAAGCTTTCGGCTCAAAGGAAAATTCAAAAGTTTTCCTCCGTGATCCTTTGCGGGATGGGAGGCTCCGCGATTGGCGCTGAATTTGTGCGCAGCCGGCTTTTATACTCTTCCAAAATTCCTATTCATGTGGTGCATCATTACCGCCTGCCCGCTTTTCTCAGTGCAACTACTTTAGTCATTGCCTCCAGTTATTCGGGGAATACGGAAGAGACCCAGGCGGCTTTAGAAGAGGCGCTTCGCAAAAAAGCAACCCTTGGGGTGATTACCTCAGGCGGAAACATTCAAAAGACAGCCGAGCGCCATAAACTACCCGTGATTTGCGTTCCGCCCGGAATGCCTCCGCGAATGGCCATGGGTTATTCTGTAGCCGCTTTAATTTATTTTCTTGAGTCATTTGGCATTTGCCGCTCCTTGCTCGGTGAAATCGAAGAAACGGCCGGTGTGCTGGAATCGATTGGAAAAACCGCTTACGGTATTTCTATCCCTGAATCCAGGAATCTTGCCAAGCAAATCGCCAGAAAAATTCTAGGGAAAATCCCGGTTGTCTATGCCTCCTGTGATTACTTGGAAGCCGTGGCGCTGCGTTGGAGAGAACAAATTGAAGAAAATGCCAAAACCTTGTCCACTCACGGGCTCTTCCCTGAAATGACTCATAATGAGATTGTGGGTTGGCGTGAGCCTAAGGAGTTACTCAAACATTTTGCGGCTTTTTTGATGTCCGATCCCGAAGATCATCCGCGCATCGCATTACGTTTCGACTATGCCAGTGAAGTGATCCGTAAAACCGGCGCCGAGGTATTCAGGCTTTCGGGACAAGGAAAATCCCCGCTGGCCCGTATGTTTTCGTTGGCCTATTTGGGTGATTTCGTCAGCTATTACCTGGCCTTGCTCCAGCGAGCCGATCCATCGGCCATCGAAGTGATTCATGCGCTGAAGAAGGAATTAGCTAAAACGTAGTACGCCATTTCCTAAGTTCGTATAGGGTAACAAAGAAGAGTACTTACTAATATGCGGCCCCTCTCCCTCGTGAGAGGGAGAGGGATTAAGGGTGAGGGT
>JACQQR010000036.1 GCA_016206875.1 Candidatus Omnitrophota bacterium | reverse complement strand
GAGGCAATCCATTGTTTTCGCATGGCTGAGCGGGCCAAGGTCTTGGCATACCGGGATAAAGAAAGATGGCCGGCCTCAAAGCGTTTCTTATCATCCCTTATTTTTTTGATTGGATTTGTCACAAGCCGGCCGGCAAGCTGCGCAAATATTGGATCTAAAGTCTCAAGCACCTGTGTCGTTTCTTCTTCTTCAGAAAAAATTTTCCGGGCCAAGCGAAGATTTTCAAAATAGGACTTTTTTTCTTCAACACCCTGAAAACGGACTCGCTCGGGCGCTTCGATAGCGTAACGCTCTACTCCGCTGATGAGGCCCTGGGCAAAAAGCCTGTCCAAAATTTTCAAATTGACTGAAGCGTCGTCTGTGAAATGATAAAAATCTTTCCGGAGCGCTTTCATCCCCCCTTCAAAGCACACCAAATCCACGCCGTTTTCTTCTACCAGTTCTCGGAGCAATTTCCGGACATTTTCTTGCGCATCCAAACTGTCATGCGCATCCTGGATCAGAAACACAAAAGGCGTTTTGCCGGATTTTTTTGCGGAAAATACTTTTTCTATTCTTCCGGCGTAAGGGGAAACATGAAAGGGGAGGAAAGAAGGGGCGGCTGCTACCTCTGCTTGTGGGAAATCTAAAGGTGCGCCTGAGGCCAAGGTTTGGAATGTAAAAAAAACCAGCAGAAAAGAAGCGGCGCTTTTAATTTGGGAGACCTCATTCACTCGATAATGGCCTTTCAAGAGGATTTAGACGTAAGCATAACACAGGTTTATGAGATTACAAATGAAAATACGTATCGTAACCTGTTTATTTATAAGTAGTTACATCAATTTCTTTTGGAAGACAGTGGGTGAATCCTGTTACTTATCTTTTGAAGAAACTCCGGCGGACTCAAATGTGGCCATGTTGCAGAATAAATTCCAGGCGCTTTCCAGAATCGGGAAGGCTAAAGCTGCGCCTGAACCTTCTCCCAATCGCATGCCGGCATGAATCAGCGGAGAAAGTTTTAAACAGTCTAAAACTTTTTTGTGCCCCGGCTCACACGATAAATGGGACGCAAAAAAATAGTGGCTGGCATGGGGCGCAAAGCTCCATGCGCAAAGAGCGGCCGCCGAGGAAATCAGCCCATCGATGATACAAGGAATTTTCAAACGGGCGGCCTCTAAATACAGTCCGGCGAGCCCGGCGATTTCATATCCTCCCACTTTTGAAAGAACCTCCAGAGGATTTTCTCCTCGGGGGTTTCGGGCGCGAAGTGCCTGCTCCAACACGGAAATTTTTTTCTCGTACAGATCGGGATTCAGCCCTGTTCCCCGTCCCGTAACACTTCGAATGGATTCACCGGTAAGCGCCGCGATCATCGCAGCGCTCGACGTAGAATTGCCAATGCCCATTTCTCCGAGAGCGATCAAATCAAAATGATGCTTTTGATGCAATTCTTCAAGCCAGGTCATTCCTTGTTTTATGGCTCGAAGGGCCTCTTCCTGAGTCATTGCGTCTTCATAAAGAAAATTACGTGTGCTCTGGCGGACTTTTTTGTCGGCAATCGGTTGTGGATGGCGCTCACCCATCACACCGAAATCCGCCACAAAAAGCCGGGCACCCAGCGAGTGAGCCAAAACCGAAATCGCCGCTCCGCCTTCTACAAAATTTGCGAGCATTTGGCGGGTGACTTCTTGCGGATACGCGCTGACGCCTTCCCGGACAATGCCATGGTCGCCCGCTAAAACGAAAATTGCCTTATTGCGAATTTCACGTTGCCGCGAGCCGTAAATGGCGAATAGGCGCTTTGCGATTTCCTCTAATTCCCCCAGGCTCCCTTGAGGTTTGGTCAGTTGGTCAAGACGGCTTTGAGCTTCACAAAGCAGTGATTCGTCTAGCGGATGAATAGCGGAAAATTGAAGAGACTCCATTTATTTTACCCGTACCGGCACGCCGGCCACTAAAAAATACATCTCGTCTGCTTTCGAAGCAACAAACTGATTGACACGGCCTTGCAAATCGGAAAAGGCGCGGGCCAAGGCGTTATCGGGCACCAAGCCCATGCCGACTTCGTTGGAAACGACAATCAGCGTTTTCTTTTTTTCACGAATACTTTTGAATGCGGCTTCTAATCTTTCTTGAGCCCGGAGCTGTGAGCGGCCCTGAAATTGATGGAGTAGATTGGAAAGCCAAAGCGTCAGACAGTCCAGTAAAACCAGATCCGAAGAACCATTCAGATTTTCCAACACGGTGTGCACCTCTAGCGGCTCTTCCACAGTTTGCCAAAAATGGGGACGGCGCTCTCGATGACGGCTAATGCGCAGCTTCATTTCTTCATCGCGGGCCTGAGCGGTGGCCAAATACAATACCTTCGAAGAAATTTTTGCGGCCAGCTCTTCGGCAAAGCGGCTTTTCCCCGAACGCGCACCGCCTGTGATGAAGATGATTTTAGACATAAGTTACGAGGACACCAGAGCACCGGGCACCGGGGCACCGGAAAAAGCATTTTTTTTCTTTGCCGGTATCCGGGTTCTGGTGTTCCGGCGCTCTATTTTATGGGGCGTCCAGTTCAGCAGTGAAAGCACACTTTGTTTGGGATGCACCTCGATGACGCTCATACTGGCTGTGGCTAAATCTATTTTCCAGAAAAATTCCTCAGACAACCCCAAGCAATCGGCAATCAATGTGCGGATCACCCCGCCGTGCGTCACTAAAACAAGCGTGTTCCATTCCTGCTCCAAAATTTCGCCAAAAAAATTCCGCACGCGCTTCCCAAGATCGCTCAAGTTTTCCCCGCCGCCCGGCCGGAAACGCCTCATGTCACGATTCCACCACTGGAGGGCGCTTTTGTCGGTTTGTATAATTTCTTCGTACGTGCGGCCTTCCCAAGCGCCAAACGACATTTCTTTCAAGCGCGCGTCGGGCAGGATATGCTCACTCGAGCAAAGGATTTGCGCTGTCTCACAGGCCCTTTTGAGCGGGGAGACATAAATCAAATCGGGATTTTCCACGCGGAATCTTTTCCCAAGACGCCGCACCTCGGCCCGTCCTTGGCGAGAAAGCGGCGGATCGGACCAGCCCTGGTAGCGTCCCTGCTTTAAAAATTCAGTGCTGCCGTGACGGATTAAAATAATTTTTCGCAACGTTCTTCTCCTATTGTTTCCACCCATTTCGAAATACCACGTTCTCGAGCGGAATCCGGCTGGCCCAGCCTTTGGTCTCAAGCATAGGTTGGGCGGCAAATTCGGCCACATAACCGGCGCAAAGATAGGACACCAGCGAAATGGATTCGGGAATGCCAAGCAGCGCCTTCACTTCCCCGGGATTGATAATGCTCACCCAGCCGATTCCAATACCTTCGGCGCGGGCAGCCAGCCACAAATTTTGAATGGCGCAGCAAGTGCTGAACAGATCCGTTTCGCGGATAGTATTGCGGCCCAGAACATGCTCGCCGCCGCGGCCCGGGTCACACGTCACGGCAATATTCAGCGGCGACTCCAGTATGCCTTCCAATTTGAACGAACGATATAACCGGCCGCGATCTCCGGAATAATTTTCTGCGGCCTTTTGATTTTCACGCGTGAATATTTCTTTCACTTTCTTTTTGATACCCGCACTGTCAATCAATATAAAATTCCACGGCTGCATAAATCCTACGGAGCCGGCATGATGCGCCGCTTCAAGGATACGTCCCAGCGCTTCTTCCGGAATCGGGTCGGGAAGAAACCCCTCGCGCACATCACGCCGCGAAAAAATTACTTTGTAAAATGCTTCACGCTCTTCAAAAGTGAGCTGCATAAAACCTCGTTTGTCATTCCACTTAACCCGCGCCAGCCTCGGCTGGTCCGCCGGGGCGGAAAAGCGGGAACCCAGAGACTTTGTTTTTCAGACAATGCTACAGTCACTGAACTGCCGTATTCTCGGCTGTGGCAACTATTCCAGAGTCTCATAATCCCACAACACTTCTTGTTGATTCAGTTTCAGGGCCGTCCAGCGGGCCAGCACAAAAAGCGCATCATTCAATCGATTGAGGTATTTCACATTACAGGGCGCGATTTCTTCTTCATTCATTAAGTGCACCGCGGCGCGTTCAGCGCGCCGGGCCACTGTGCAGGCAAAATGAAGCCATGATGCTACCCCCCCGCCGCCGCGTAAAATAAATTCTTTCAAGGGCTTGAGTTCTTTTTGCCACAAATCAATTTTTCCCTCGAGGTACGTTACGTGCTCGTCGGCTAAAAGAGGCGTGCGGCCGGGCTTGGCGCCTTGAGGATGCGCCAGATCGGAACCTAAATTGAATAGTTCATGCTGAACCCGCTCCAAAAATCCGTCTACTTCTCGGCGCACTCCGGCCGGAATTTTTTCTTTGGCTAAGTAAGCGCGCGCAAGGCCAATCACCGCATTGAGTTCATCGGTGGAGCCATAGGTCTCGATTCGCGCTGAATCTTTGCGCACGCGCTTGCCGCCGGCAAGACCCGTGAGCCCCTGGTCGCCGGTCTTCGTATAAATTCTAGTGAGCCTGTATTTCATAAGAGCTCCTGAGTCGCTGAAAGGTCTTAGGATACGCCCCTAAATGGCAATGATAATAGGAGGCTAAAATCTGGCCATCCCAATATCCCGTTTGTGTGCCGGATCCGGCCGTTTCAAACGCGCATTTTGAAGCAAGCCTGGCGGCGGCCTCTTCGTCTTGCTCCCAGCTCGAATAATGAAATTCATGTACACGTACCGGCTCCCCGGCCTGAAATAAAAATGTATCCCGGAGCGGTTTTACTTCTTTATATCCAAAATTCTGCAGTTTTTCCGTCATGCGGATTTTTCCCGCAATGGCCCCAATAAAAGGGAACATCGTTCCGTCTTTGTCCCGGAAACCCTCGGTAAGATAAATCAAGCCTCCGCATTCCCCAAAAACCGGCTTGCGATGGGCAATCCAACTTCTGAGAGACTGAAGCATGGAATGATTCCGAGAAAGTTCCCGCGCAAACACCTCGGGAAAACCGCCTCCCAAATACAATAAGTCTGCGTCCTGAGGCACTTCTTTATCCTTAAGCGGCGAAAATTGAGTGAACTCAAATCCTTCTTCGCGCATATCCTCGAGCGCGTCTTCGTAATAAAAATGAAACGCTGCGTCATAGGCCATTGCGATACGGATAATAGGGACGGTCCTCTCCGGAGAACCGTCCCTGGTTTCGCTGCTGGTTTCGCTGCGGGGAGAGTCGTCCCTTGAAATTCCTGAAGTTTTTTCCAGCAGCAGATTGATATTAATAAACTGTTCCGCGGTTTTCGCGAAGTGTTGTATGTCTATGCTCTGCTCGAGTGAAGGCACCAGTCCTAAATGCCGCTCGGGAATTTCCAGCCGCGCATCTTTCGGCAAATAGCCGAGAACGGGCACAGAAAAGTGCGATTCAATCCAATCTTTGAGAAAGGTGAAATGCCCCTGGCCGGAGATACGATTTAAAATGATCCCGGCCATTCTAACCGCCGGGTCAAAGTTCAGGAAACCGTGTACGTAGGCCCCTACAGATTGAGCCATGCCCCCGGCATCAATCACCAAAATCACGGGAATCTCAAGCATTTTGGAAAGAGCCCGGGAAGAAGTGTCTACGTTCTTTCCCATTTTTCCGTCGAAAAGTCCCATCACGCCTTCCACCACGGAAACTTCGCTGTGGTTCTGGCCGCGGCGGAAATAACGTTTCACCGTGGGCGCATCACACAGCCAAAGGTCCAGATTGCGGCTGCGTTGATTGGGGCAAGCAAGATTATGATACGTGGGGTCGATGTAATCCGGGCCGGCCTTGAAGGCTTGAACAACAAGGCCCCGCCGGGCAAGCGCGGACAAAACCGCGACAGCCGCCGTAGTTTTGCCGCAGCCCGAATGGGTTCCTGCAATCATAAAAGAAGAATTGTGCATTTGCGGGGTGAAGCGAACCGAAGAGCGCTTCTAGCTCGTCTGACCCGTTTTTTGATTTCCGGGCTGCATAGCCGGATTCACTGCCTTGGCCTTGCCGAAGAGCTTTTTCATAAACGCGATAAATCCGTACACGGTGAAAAAAAGAAATATCGACGATATGACAATTAAGCACACGTGCTGAACCACGCCTTCGGGCTCGTATTCTTTTCCCATAATTTCAATGCCGATGTGATGCAGAAAAATCAAAGTTTTGAACATGTACATCCTCCCTGATTGATTTGGTTGCGTATTATAAAGTAAGATTTCGCAAACACAACATGGTTAATAATTCATTTTTACTCCCCCGAACAAGAGGGCGCCGGAGGTTTGGAAGCCTAAAACATCTTCGTAATCTTCGTTGGTTATATTCTCTCCATGGGCATAAACTTGCCAATATTTCGTCACGTCATAACTTAATTTCGCATTCAAAATTCCATATCCCTTGTTCACTTCAAACCGGGGCCGGCCGAACACAAAAGAACTATCTTTGCGATTGCCTACAAAATTTGCATCTACATTTAAATTCCATTTATCCCATAAATGAAGATTCACCGTAACGCCCCCTGAATTCTTGGGACGCCGCAAAAGCGCGCTTCCGGCCAGGCTTTTATCCACTGTAACCATATAGGAATAAAAACCGGAAAGGGTGAGCACTTTTTTGATGGGCTGAGAGTCCACTGAAAGCTCGATTCCATCTACCACAGCCTTGCCTGTATTTGCTGCCATTGACCAGCCCGGCTTAAGAGGATTCGCAACAGCCTGAATTAAATTATTAAAATGCGTGTGATACATATCTGCTCCGATTTTTGAATCCCAAAACGGCAGGGTTTGTTCTACCCCCCAGTCAAAGGAACGGGATTCTTCCGGCCGGAGCCCGGGATTTCCAAAATTCGGGAAATAAAGCTGGTTCAAGGTGGGTGTCCGAAATCCGGTTCCAAAATCCGCCTTGAATTTCGTGTTCGTTTTTTTGATGAGATAGGCTGCGGAGATTTTAGGATTCAGACTATTTCCGAAAGCGTTGTTCTCTTCAAGACGCACACCTGCGGTGAGGAACAAACGATCCCAAAATGACTGCTGATCTTGAATATAGTATCCCCCGTTGCGCAAAATTCTGTCAAAAGTCCGGTTATCGGCGCGTTGAATTTCGTATTCATAGCCCCCCGTTACCGTATTGGTTTCGAAAGGACGGATTTCGTTTTGCCAGTCAAAGGTATAGACTTGGGCATCCAACTTAAATACGGATTCAATCTGCGGCCGCCGGAGGCCCGAATCTGCCGGATCCACGGAGAGCGTTCGTTCGTCAAAGTAGGAGAACTTGAGAATATTTTTGAGCCAAGTAAACGGATTTAACGTAAGAAAAGTCCCTAGGGTGTTGTCTTTTGTTTTGCTCCAGCGATTGGAGTCATTGAGAAATGCCCCATCATCCACGGGAGTAAATCCGCTCATAAAACGATAATTGAGCTCAAGCTTTGAGTTGGCAGGCAAGCGCATGCCTCCACGGCCCGAAACATTGATGTCTTCATAACGATCATTCTCAATACGCCGCTTGGCTGTGCCCGTGGTTGAATCAAGACGGGCAATCGAGCCCAGATAATCGAACTTCCCTATTTGGCCGGAAACGGTGCCCGCCTCATACAGCGTGCGCTCTGAGCCATACTCTATTTTTCCGTTAATTTTCGGACGGCCCAGCTTCCCTTTCCGCGTAATAACATGAATCACTCCACCCATAGCGTCTGAGCCATAAAGCGTGCTTTGAGGCCCCTTAATGACTTCAATGCGTTCAATGTCCTCCAGCAAAATATTCGTGGGATTAAAATTCCCTGTGCCCGGGCTGGTATATTCCACGCCGTCTACCATAAATAAAACCTGATTGGAGTTGGCCCCGCGCAAGAAAAGACTCGTCACTCTTCCTCTGGGCCCGCTACGCAAAATCGTAAGCCCCGGCACAGAACGGAGTGCGTCATACACCTGAAGGTCGCCTTGCCGCTCAATATCTTCGCGGGTGATTACGGTAACAGGAAGCGCAATTTGCGATACAGGCTGGGCATGGCGTGTGGCGGTGACCACTATCGGTTCTGTGACGCTCGCCGGGTGAGCGGCCTGACCCGCCGTGCTTACTTTAACTTTAGATTCTTGCGCATCCACAAAAGATTTTTGCGCCGGTTGCGGATATTTCAGTTTCGCCGAAGAAACCGGCTCTTTTTCTGAAACTGCGGCTACAGGCTTTGATTCCGGAAGTTTTTGAATTTGTTCTAATTCTCGGGATACTGGATTGGTTTGTGCCGGCAGATTTCCAGATGAGGCAAGTGACAACGACAAGGCTAAAACGAAAGCAAATATTTTTTGCATGATCTTCTTCCTTTCGAAGTTTTCTCATCCATTCGTCTCCTGGCTTTCGGGCGAAACCAAACATCCCGCCTTCCCTTCATATTTCAAATGAAAGTGGCTTCGTGGAATGTTTCAGCCCGATTACAGTTGCGGGGCAGCCGCGGATTTACACCGCGTTCCGTTTAATGGATAAGTAATCTTGATATCCTGTTTCCTAAGTTCGTATAGGATTTAAATACCTTAACTCGCGGCCCCTCTCCCTTCTCCGCCACAGGCGGACCCGCCGAGGCGGGCAAGGAGAGGGGAAGGGGTGAGGGTTT
>JACQQR010000266.1 GCA_016206875.1 Candidatus Omnitrophota bacterium | reverse complement strand
TGAGTGCGGTGAGGTTTTGCATCATGTTGGGGAGAGGAAGCAGTCATGAACGAAATTATAGGCAGCCCAACAAGTTATGTCAATTCCAGTCGTTGCCGGGGGAGAGGGGCCTCTCAAGCTAAAGGGAAGCGAAAAATTTTCCGCCTATGGCGGATTTGACATCCTTATTATCTTCAGTTATTCTTCCCGCATATTTAGTACTCTTAAAAACTCTTTAATGAGGTGTCATTCTTGAGGGATTTTCGTTTTATCCGTACTCTGAAACTGATTGCCGCGGCCACGGTGTTTTTCTTTACGGCGAACACCTTGGGCTATGGCCAAGTGCCCTGGAATCTGCCCGCTACTGCTGCCCAATCGTCCCAACCCTTTATCATCCACATTCAAGACGCCCACGCCAATCCGGAAGCTCAGGAAAATATTGCCGGGATCATTCGACATTTGCACGAGCGGGAGGGCATCGACACCGTTTTCTTCGAGGCGGGTGACGGGGCACTCGACGAGCGCTTTCTTCACTTTACGCCCGACGAAGCGCTCAACCAAAAAATTGCCGCGAAACTCGCCGAAATGGGGGAGATGACTTATGCGGATTTGGTTCTTTTCGGTAACGGCAATAAAATCAAATTTCTCGGAATAGAAAATCCGGCGCTTTACGGCGAAGAAATCCGCGTGCTGAAAGAAGTTTTAAGCCATGAATCCGAGATTATCCAATTAATTGATGTGCATCGCCGCAAGCTGGAGCACCAGTGGTCAGGGCTCGGAAACCGTGATCTTGCCGCGCTCTTACGCCATGAATTAGCCGACGGCGACAAGTCTGAAGATATAGCCTCGTCGCTTAATTTTTTGGACCAGCTTAGCCAGAAATATCTGGCGCGCAATCTCCGCAGTCCCAAAGAGCAAATAGAATTCCCCAATCTGGGGCGGCTGCTTCATCTGAAAACCGACGGCGCAGCGGTGAATGTTGAAAAGGCGAGGGGAGAGTGGGAACGAGTACGGCGTACAGCGTACGGCTTGCCCGCCGAGGTGGGCGTAAAGCGTTTGGAGCAACACAAGAACGTTCTCGAAGATATTGAAACATTATTTCGCCGTACGCCGTACGCCCACCTCGGTGGGCAAGCAGAACGCCGTACGGTTGTTAACCCCCGCTTCCTGATCGAACAGCTGTACGCCCAGCTCAAACCCACCGGTTTTCGCTTCCAACAATTCCCGCATTTTTCCCGTTACATGAAGCAGCTTATTTTTCGCCACGAAATCCAGGCCGAAGGCGTGATGGATGAGGTCGCGCGCTGGCAACGGCTACTGTTAGACCGCCTGGCCCGCACGCCGGCTGAAAAAGCCGCCGTCCGTGCGGCGCACGAGTTTGTGCTGTACCGCAATCTTCTGACGCTGAAATTAAACCGGGAAGAGTGGGGCAAAATAAAAAAACGTGAAGCGTTCTTCGTGAAACGTGAAGCGCAGGACGAGATACGCTTAACGCTTCACAGTCTTTTTATCGCCTCGCCCAGCGCCGCGAGCAGGCCTTTTGTGCCAACATCGAGCGCCTCGTGCGCGAGCGCAACCTCAAACGCGCCGTCGTCGTCACCGGCGGTTTCCACGCCCCCGCCCTCAAACAATTTTACGAAAAAAACGGCTGGCGCCACACCTTCGTCACACCCAACGTTGGCTCCGGCCAGGACCACTACAAAGATGTGATGCTTGGCATGCAGATCGCCTCTCTCCCTCAAAGAGGGAGAGGGCGAAAGGGTGAGGGTGGAACCTCTGAAGCCGCCCCCGCGCCCCTGGCTCTGGCCCTCGATCCTGTCCGCGCCACCACGCCCGGCATTGATTACGCCGCAAAAAAGGTTTTGATTGCTTCTATGGCAGCTTCGCTGGGAAGTGAAGATGATTTCCCACAAACCCGTTTCGACAAATATCCCATTGTTACTCCAGAAGAATTTGCTCGAACAATTGAACAAGAAGGAAAGTTTGTAGGAGCCACACGAGATCTTGGCCGCCGAGGGAATTGGAGTCCGTTTGTAGCCGATCAAATAGATGACAGGGTGGCAGTACGTATCGGTTCAGGGCGCTTCGAGGGTTATGTGTTGGCTCTGCAACGGTTGGTACAAACATGGGCTAGGAGATCACCCTTATCTACGCGTCGATTTTCGGGGCTTTATTTTTATCATCCTGAGGAGCGTGCTAAAGCACCATTTGTAGAAGTATTCCGTATTGATCGGGACTATCCTTTTGGCACAACAGGCACCGACTTATTTTTTGACCAAGGTCCAAAGTTGGTTCAGTTTTTTACAGACGAGATGATTGCCATGCCTGATGGTATAGAACCCGAAGAAGTAATTTCTTGGATGCACAAAGCACTTATGATGTTTCGCGGCGATTGTCCGGCTGTTGAAAGATTATCCAAATCAGACTCGGATGCATTGGCTCGCTTTGAAAAACTTTTTCCGCCGGCATGGCAACGGAATGAATATCTTCCTCTACTCCGAGAAGTAATAGCCAGTTTTTTGATGGGGGAAGTTTCATCAGGCGATATTAGAAATATCCTGAAAGGGAAGCCTCTCAGCAAAAAGGGCCAATTATCTTTCCAGCGGATACTTGCGCGCACTTCTAATTCTGGCAGAGGAGAGATGTTTTTAAGTGTGGTGCCCGGTGTTGCGTTGCTTCCCAGGCCGCAAATTCTTTCAAACTTCCTGTCACTTGGTTCTATATCCCTAAAATTTATCAAAGAGCATCAATGGTCCGAACGGCCGAAAGAAATTTTCCCCGGCATTGATCGCATTGCTCCTGCTTCTAATCCATCACATGGGGAAGGCCAAAGTTTAGGCGCCCGCGTGCCCGGCATTGATTACGCTGCAAAAAAAGCGTTGGTTGCCGCTCTAGCGGCATCCTTGGGAACAGCACTTCCCACTCAAGCTAACCGTTTAGGCAGCGCCTCCAAGATTAAATCGTTATGGAAGACCCGGGAAAACCGCCTGGCCGGAATAGCGAGCACTGTTGTGCTGTTGCTTCATTTGTTTCCCGCGGCCGCTGTTTCTTTAAGGGCTCTGCCGTTTTGGCCCCTTTATTACATGCATCAATTTTTGTTGGGGTTTAAGTTTGCTAATCTTTCTTTGCCTCCGTTCATGAAACAATTTTTCGATTTAATGCCCGCCGCCCGGATTTTCATCAGTGTCTTGGAGGTAATAGGCAACGGCATCCACGATGTTGCCAATAAGCATCTTTTCTTTTCTTCCGCCTGGCAGTGGCAGTACTCATTTTGGGCTGATCATGATGTACAAAATAATATTTTTGTTTTTACTCTGGAGCTCTTGTCCGGATTTTTTTTAATCAGATTCGGAAAATGGTTTTCTCGTCATTCTAGGGCAACTCAGGTGTCCGGAGATTCCGCCTGGGAGGCAATGCCCGACATACCCGAAAAAGGAATAATAAAAAAATTATGGGAGAAATCGCAGACGTTACGGGAAATATTGCGGCCTCTGATTACGGCCGGAACTTCGATTTTAGGTTATGGCATTCTTTTTCTTCACGTGGGGGGAATCCTTAACGCTGCTTATCTGCTTTCGGGAGATCCCGCCAGCCCGCTTTGGCTTTCTGCCTCCGCTCACAGTGTTTTGGCTTTTGATTATTCCAATTTTGAATCGAATTTTTACGCCATTCCCAGCGCGCCGGTGCGCGTATTGTTGATTGGCGTAACCGTATTCAGCCTCTCCTATTGGTTGGCACAATTACCCGAAGCTATATGGCGCTCGGTTTGCTTCATTTACTCCCTTGCACGGAGGCAATGGCGTCAGGCTTTAGCCGGTTTATCCCCATTGACCCGTTGGCGCCCTCTTTTTTATTCCGCATTCTTTTTGACGGCTGCTTTAATCCTGTTATTGCATGGGACTGTCCTGCATGCTGGCCTCCTAAGAGAAATCCGTTCCTGGCCTACGGAATATTTAAAAATGGAGTTTATAGACTCGGGAGGTAGCGATGAACTTTCCAAAAAGATGCGTAATGGGTTGGTTAATGAGCTTAGCCTGCGTAGTGAGATCCCTTTTCTGATCGAGCAATTCCTGATCTCGGAAAATAAAAATATCCGGGAAAGCGCGATGAGAACTATTGCGTCCATGTTTGGGCCTACCAGAATGAATGGAAAAAATGATTATTCGCTTGATATGGACGTGGGTCTTCTTCCTCGAGCGCCAGGAGGAAATTTGCAACTGGGCACGCTTATATTTAGAAACGTTCTTCGCGGTACGGTAATGTTGGAACCAGTGGTTGATGACCCGGCTTTATTTGTTGGAGCTCTTATCGGTAGCGCGGGTCCGGTGGCCTCGGATTATGACCAGAAAAATCATGATTTGCGGCAACGAGAGCTTTTAATGAAATGGGTTCTGGCAGTTTATGACCATCTCCCCTCGCATGAACAAGATAGATATCGCTATCAAATGGAACATCTGCGCCAACTGGTTTCGGCCAATGGCCAAAGTTTAGGCGCTCCGCCAGCACCGCTGCGAGCCGAGGCGATTGCGGCTTTGTTTCCGTCTAAGGCTCGAGGGCTTGTTCCATTTGAGATTCGCGGGACGGATAGTCGAAGATACCGGTTGGTTCCTGAAATTCATCGCGGCAAACAGTTTGCCCCTCTTGCGGGAGAAAATCCGTTTAAACCGCTGAAAGGTTCAGATGCAGTCGAGATTTTGATTTATGAAAATGGGCGCAAAGGCAATGGCATAGGGCACGTAGCAGGGAATGTGAAACAGGCTGGCGGCATCAGTATTTTTGATCATTTCGATATGTTCATTAAACCGCGTGCTCAAGATAAAAGAGTGGTCGCTCAGATTCTTGCAAAATTAGGTCTGGTTTTCCCGAGCCGGTTCATTCTGCTTAGCTACCCGGCAAACCTACTCAGCTTGATGGCTTGGGTGCGTGCGCTGCCGGGTGATTTCCAAGCGGAGCATGAAGTGCCCAATTTATTAGAGAAAATCGAAAAGGCCATCAGAGATGGAATGTTGGTGAGTGCCAGTGAGTTGTCTTTCAGAGCACATGATGCTTATTCTCAAGTATTGGCCCATTTCCTCGTGACTGCTCTTCGCCAGTCAGTTTTCGAAATCACCTCCGAAATGGTGGCTGGAACCATTCTCGGCAAAGTCCGCGCCCACGCCGGACTCGTGCACCACACAGCGCGGCTGTGGAATAACCAAATGATCCTCATGAGCACCCGCGAGGACGGGCCTTCATTTGACGAGCTCGATTTATCAAAAGTGCCCGGCATGACTCCGCGCGGTGCGGCTTCCAGTTTGGGCATCGACGCCGAACGTGTTGGGATCGAACCCACTACTGAACAGGAAGCTGACCATTTTTTGGGCCGTGAATTGGAGAAGTTGATAGAAGCACCATCCGGGCAGCGCGTCGCGCAAATCATACCTATTATTGAGCGAGCGGTTACACGTTGGCCTCAGCTGATGCAGGTTCCTGAGTATCGCCGGGCATTGGTCGGTTTTGTCAATGGAGTGAGCGAGTTTGCAATGCAGGTCTGGGCTGGCCGCGTTGAGATTGAAGCCCATTACAACAAAGGTTGGCCGCGCCGGTATGGGTTCATCACGGCTTTTGGGATCATGTTTGTGTGCGCCCCGTCTTTAAGCGCTGTGTTATTTCTCTGGATAGTAGGAGAACGGAGTTTAACGGAATTGGTTATTGCGATTCACTACTCATCGCTGAAAGCAAGCCAACAAAGAGTGGCCGATCTTTTGAAACAATATCCGGAACAATCCTCGCAGGGCTCTAGCCTGGGCACGACGGTGGAGATTGTCACGCCGGCGGGTGTTGCGCTGACCGGCGAAAGCTGGTTGGAGGCTTGGCGCGCGAAAAAGGACGAAGGGGTTGTGTCTTTCGATGCCGCTAGCATGCGGGAAAGGCAAATCGGGCCTTTCCGTGTGGTGCTCGCTGAAAAAAGGGGAACGCCGGAGGACAGGCCTCAAATTGCCCATTTCAGCTGGGATGTGCCCGATCAGAATGTGTTCCATTTGGTGGTGAATGGCCGTAGATATATTTTAGGTGTCAACAGCAATCCCATTATGGAAGGGGCGGGGTTGCTTTATGAAGATTTGCCCGAAGACCGGAGGCCCGCGCCGCAAGTGCTGACTGGCGAGCGGCTCCTGGATTTAATGATGCTTCAGGAGGCCTATCCCTTTTTCCGGTTCGGATTCAACGGCGGGCCTATGGCTGGGGCGTCTATTCCGGCATTTCATGCACAAGTGGCCGTGACGAGGAGGGATATGCCCATTGATTCTTGGAGACGCTCGTTCGCAATCGATTTGGGCTCAGGCCTAACACTTCAGGCCCTCGAAAATTTCCCGGGAACTTCATTTGTATATTCCGGCGGCAGTCTTGCTGAGCGCGCCCAGTACGGCGGAGCGCATCTAGCGCTTTTGAATCGCCAGGACGGCACTCGTATTCAAGTTCCTTACAATTTATATATTGCCGGGGATGGCACCCTCTATCTCCACCAGCGAAAGCTGCAATCTCCGCGGAAAAAAACATTAAAAAACAGCCCCACGCCTTATTGGGCTTTAGGCTGGGGCGAGCATGAAGGGTATTTGACGACGGCCGTGCCCGGAATTTTCGCGCACTGGCAATCGGAGGATGCTATCCGCAACGATTTAGCCGCCGTGGCCGCACGCAGAACAGGTTTGGGCCATCTGTTGCGTTCGATGCAGCACAGACATGCACCCAATACAGCCGCTCGCAAGCTGATGGATCAGCTTTTAGCCAATGACCAGTACACACGTTTTACCGGCACCCTTCGCGCTGCGAGTTTGGGGGATGTCATTCCGGGAGAAAAGTTATTCCGTCCCGACGAAATCATTCTCGAAACCGCCGCCGGCGTGACTTCGGGATTTTTTGCGCGGGAGGATGATGGGCGTCTGCAAGATCTGTTGCAGCAGTTGCCGGAGGGAGCGCTCCGGGAATTGTCCCAAAAAGACCATCCTTTTCAACTTTCAAATCCTGAACGCCGCGTGGCTGTTTTTGAAACCGACTCGTTTGCTGCCAGCCGGTTCCTGAAAGCTGTCTGATGGCCGTGAATTATAGGCCGAGTTCTTTGAGCATTGTTTGCCAGGGGAGAATGGAAATGCCGTCGATGATTTTGGCGTGATCGCCCAAATACGCCACGATGGATTTATGTTTTTTGCCGTAATACTTTGCGAAATTTTTTAATCCGCGCAAATCAAAAGCCCCGATATTGGCCGAAGCTTTTACTTCAATTGCAATAATTTCCTGATCCAGCTCCAGAATGAAATCAACTTCTACGTCGTGCTCGGTCCGGTAAGATGAAATCCGGATATGTTTATCTTTTGATTCGGCGCCGTCCATAATTTGGTTGAATATCAAATGCTCAAATAACATGCCGATTCTATCCGAAGAAACGGTGAAGTTATTCAGAAGCCCATTCAGCACTCCTGTATCAAAAAAGAAAAAACGGGGATGCTGAATCAGGCGCTTGCGCTCGGATTTCCGGAAGGCATCGCAACGTCTGATAATCAAGGAGTCCTCCAGGATCTCAAAAAAACGAATCGCACTGTGATAGGGAATTCCTGCTTCGGAAGCGATTTTTGTCAAATCCAGAAACTTTCCGG
The DNA here is from genome assembly GCA_016206875.1 of Candidatus Omnitrophota bacterium. Lineage (GTDB taxonomy): Bacteria > Omnitrophota > Omnitrophia > Omnitrophales > JACROU01 > JACQQR01. The sequence continues at coordinate 10,473 of JACQQR010000266.1, read as the reverse complement.
ATTCAGCCGCGATCATTAAGAAAAATCTGGAAAATCCTTCAATATTTCGAGTGAGGGCTTCCGCCTGCACTTCTTCCTTCAAATAGATTCCTGCGTACGAGGTTAATGTTTTTATTTGGGCGTCCCGGTCCGGTTCTGTCCAAATGCCCGGTAATGTTCCTGCGGAAAGGGCTTTTTGGACATTCATGTTGTAACCGATTTCCGAGCTGGTCAATGGCCCCAAATGATAGGCATAGATTCTGCCGGGCAGTAAATTCGCTTTTCCCCGTTTCAATTTTCTTGCTCCGGAGCCGGTAAGGTAAAATTTGATGGGGAAAGCACTCTCATCAATAATGACTTGAATGGTATTCAGCAGGCTGGGAAGTCTTTGTATTTCATCCACAAAAATAGTTTTGGGAGAAGGCTGCAATCGATTTTTTATTTCATTAGGATTGCCTGCAAATGCCAAATAGGTGGATTCATCCGCCAAATTAATTTCCAACTCGGGCATAAGAGAGCGAATCAATGTGGATTTTCCTGTTTGCCTGGGTCCGAGCAGGAGAATGCTCTTCTTGGCTTTTTGAAGATGAGGATAGATATTCCTGCTGATCAGGTTCATGTTATTTTTCCGCGTTATTATGTGTAGTTATACTAAATATTACGCGTAATTTTAACTTTATGCAATAGTTTTAACTAAGTACGGGGAGGGGCCGCTCAAGCTAAAGGGAAAAATTTTGCGAAAAATTTAAATTTGACAAAGCTAGATTCATCGGGTAGCTTTGCCCCATATTCCGTGTTCCCAGGGAAAGGGCAATAAAAAAAATATGAAAAAATCCATCGCTCTCGTTGTCGCATTTCTCATTCTGTTTCAGCCGGCCGGATTTGTGCGGGCGGATATTATTTTTAATTCAGGCATTTCTATTTCCCCTTCTTCCCCTTCGTTTTTTACAGAAATGAATGTCCCACGTAATTTAGGAGACATCACCTATCGCTCAAGCGCTCTATCCGGTAGCCGTCCCACAGTCATTCACATTCAGGATGCCCATAGCCGCTATGGCGTTCAAAAAAATGTTCAGAGGCTCGTGGAACATCTTTCCGATCGTTATGGCATCCGGCTTCTTTTCTCCGAGGGCTCTCAGGGAAAATTGGACGCGCGCCATTTTCATTTTTTTGAAGACCCTTCGCTCAATCTGGGTATTGCCGAAGATTTGATGCGAGATGGGGAATTCGACGGCCTGGAAATGTTCATTCTCCGGCGCGCCGGCGAAAGAGAGAAACCCCAGCCTGCCGCTTATGGCATAGAAAACCCCGAGCTTTATTCCCGAAATTTTCATCTCTTCCGCGGCGTCCTTTCCCGGAAGAATCAATCCGGCCAATTTATGAATCAAATTGAATCCAAGCTCAACTCATTAAGCGCCCATATTTTTTCCAAGCAACTCCGCGCCCTTGTGAAAGAGTGGAGAGCCTATCGCAAAGAAAATAGTTCTGATGTGATGCGCTTTGTAGAAGTTCTTACGCGAGAAGCTAGCACCAGTTTGTCGCTCGATCTTGGAGAGCCCGCAAACCAAGACCGTTACCCCTCGCTTGTCCGGTGGACAGCGCTCAAACAAATGGAAGCTAAGCTGAATGTAGAGCAGGCTGCGCGAGAAAAGAAAGAACTGGAAAAGTTTCTTTCCGGCAAAATAGATCAAAAACTGCTCAATGATTTTTCCTCGACTCCCGTTTCACCCGCGGAATTTTCAAATAGCTCCCTAAAGGCGTCTTTGCGATTTCTTCTTGAAAAAATTCATGAAGCTATAGGCGATAAAAATTTGGATTTCAAAAAATATCCCGCATTCAGTGCGTACGCTGCCTGCGTGATTCTTCAGTCGGAAATCGACGCCGCCGCGCTTTTTCGTGAAATGGAAACATTGACTCAAAATATTTTCTCGGTTTTGGCGCAAACGCCCGAAGAGAAAAATCTTCTTTCCCTCGTGCGTGACACGGATTTTCTAAAAAAACTTCTTCATTTGGAGCTGACCCGCGCCGAATTTAATTTTCTCCGGGCCCGTCCCGACTCGACCGATCCGGAGCAAATAGTAAATCGGTTGTCTGCTCTGATGGGACAGGCGCCTATTTTCGCCGGTAAAAATATTGATAGCATCGCCAAAAATGCCATGAATTTTTATTCTCTGGCTAAAGAGCGTGAAGAGTATTTTGCACAGCAGGTTTCTGAAATCATGAAAGGACGTGATGCCCGGAAATCCATATTATTCACCGGTGGATTTCATACTGAGGGTTTGATCTCATTTCTGGAGGCAAAAGGCATTTCTGTCATTTCTATCAGCCCTAAGGCGGACGGAGGTCAAGTAGAAGGGGTGAGCGCCGCCGGCAACGAGCCGTACGTACAAGCCATGCTGGGAGGACTGGAATCAGCAGATCGAGCTTTGGCTGAAGAGTCATTGCTGAAATCGCCGGGTTTTCTTGCGGCGCCTTCTGCGCAGCGAAGCTTGACACAACGAGATCCGGAATTTTTGAGAGCATACCGGCTCCCCCAATTGGAAGTCTTGATAAGGGAGCGCAAAGCAAAAACTCCGGCGCCGGCACTGACGCCGCACGCGGAAGCGGCAAGTTTGGGTGAAAAGCAATTTGAAGTGCCGGGCCCCAGGGGCCTTGATTCTGTTGCGGATAACCGGGCCATGAAGCCTCGTCTCAGGCCGATTGCTTATCGGCATGTCACCGATGCTGAAACCGGAGAGCGGCGTGTAGCACGCCCGGGAGACTTGTATCGCGAAAACGGCCAAGCTAAACAATCCGTGGTGGTGCTGCCGAGCGGTTTTGTGGCTTCCTCCATCAAATTATTTCGCGACGTGCGAAAAGAAGGGGAATTTGCAATCAATGTGCCGCAATTTACGGAATTTTTACAGGCAGTTAAAAATTATTTGACCGGCATCGAAAGGAAAACGCGAGAACAAGAAAAAGCGCTGCGATTTATCCTCATGCTTGACCATGTGCTTTCTACAACAGGTTGGAACGAAAATAGTGGCGATATGGCGCCGGGAGCAGCTGCGGAAAGCGTGCACGTAGAAGCCCAGAAGCGCGCGGAAGCCGAAATTGCAAGCTATTTAGATGAGAATCGGCAGTTTTTATCTGATTTCATTCCTGTGATGGGGCGGGCGAATTTGGGCGCTTATTTGGCTCAAGCACAAGGCTTGTACGGCGAGAATGCAAAATTAGCCGCCTATTTCCGCGCCTTCCGTTTGCTGGCCTTTACTGTGTTTCGCACGGATGATGATGCAAGTTTTAAGTTAGGCATCACCTTGTGGCGCGCGATTTATAATGCGAAAACTAAAAATGGCACATCGGCCACGAAACTTCTAGCCAGAGAACAGCATTATCTTTCTGATATTGGCAGGGAGAATTATGAAACATCGTTGACGGCATTGATTGAGGAAGATGATGCGCTGGTGTTGCAAGTGGTGAATGAACTGAAAGTGTCTGACAGCGAGTTGGATGCTTTTCTGGCCAAAAACGGTGAAGAGCTCAAGAAAAAATTAAATGGAAAGCCTTATGTCGGCCAATCCGCAAGTGATGTGGATGAGCTGGAAGCGTCTATGCCCAGCGGTTTTGTGGCGCTCACACTTTCTGCCAGTTCGGATGGACAAGAAATGCAGAGAAGAGGAGACCAAGCGCTTCGTGCACTGAAGAAGGAAAGCGGGCTCTCCCGGGAGGCCATTATCCAACGCATGAATGAACAAGTGGCGGGGCGTTATGAATGGTTTACGGATTTATTTTTGCGTCTGGCGCAAGCCAAAGTAAAAGACCCGCAAGTAATCAGCGCGCTTAAGTTGGATGGCACGGTCATGCCCGCAGATTTGAGTCCTGTGGACAGGCTGTATATGGCTTTGGGTGTGATGCTTGACACCGCCAGAAAAAAATTCTCCAAACCAGCTTATGATTTATTAAAAATGTCTGCCGCCGCGGATTTTGTATTAAAAGCCGAAGAGACTATTAAAGGCAGAGCCATTGTTATGACTACGTTAAGTCGAAGCATCGATAGACCTGAGCCGGCACCCACAGTTTATGTGATGGCGCTTCCCGAGGTGTATCAGGAAATGGCTGCCGCTTTGTATGCTCAATACAATCATTTGAGAATACATTTTGAGGGCACACAAAGAGGCAGATCTTGGGATGCAGCAGCAGAACGTATCGAAGAAAAACTAGATCGGCTTGAGAGGCTCCACAACATCTTCACACGCTTGGCTCAAGATACGCAAGGATATCAAGGTAGAGAAATTGAGCGTCCTGTTTTGATCCGGGATCAGGGTTTAAACGGAGAAATTTATAAAGATTGGATTAAGACCGGAAACATTGCCAATGCCAAACCGGTTTCCGCCCCACTTCAATTTATGGCCAATGACGATATCCGCCGTAAAGCGTGGGTGAATTTCGCGGTGGGCAGTGCGTTGACCGTGGATGTAACCACGGACGATGGCACAGTGCTGCCGGTTCACACGTATCACGTCATGCGGCTGATCACGGAAGGAACACGTTCCATTGCCACCACAGACCACACGGCAATCATCAATGATCCGGCCAATGCCGCTGCTTTTTCCACTCCAGAGGGGGTAAGAGGCGTTTATGCAAAGCATAACGCGGGTTACGTAGATTTTTTTATCCCGGATAGTTTGAACAGTCCGGTTTCGAGTAAGCTCGCACCACCTTCCTCCCAATCTGTGGCAGATCCAAAGTTTTCGGGGCGCAGCACTTCGATGACGCATAAGGAAATTGAACAAAGAATTTCTGAGCTTCCACATAATCAAAGACCCGGATTGTCCTTAGTTATTGGAGAGTCAAGTCGGGACAGTGCTTTGTCTATTGTTTTTTCTGTTCCTGGTGCTAATCAACCCATCCATGGACACAAGATTACAGAGCCTGTGGTTGATTTTACAATTCATGAAGGCGCGATTTATGTCAAAACTTTGGCGCCGAAATCAGAACAAAGAATATTCCAGCCCATTGCACAGCCAACTCCCAGAACTACAAGAAGCAGCGCCGTGAACTTAGAAGATATTCTCGAGCCGATTGCATCACCTCCTTCGCCTGAGTTTCGTTATTACAAATTTATGCCATTGATTGAAGATATCAGTCAGGGTCCTAGACAAGAAAGACGCTGGCTGACACTTGATGATTTTCTAGAGGAAGTCAGATCTCGATTACCCGGTATGAGATTGAATCTTGTGGATAGAGTTGGAACTCTTCAGATAACTTTCGAAAATTTGTTGAAAGATGACGGTCAAAATTATCAACTTACAGTTTCACGCATCGAAGCTGTTAGAGCTCCCGTAAGTCCGAGTTTGCGGATAGAACAAATGGAGCAAGTTGAAATCAAGCATATAGATTCCAGAACGCAAACGATAAGAATTACCAAAATCACGCCGGGCGTGCTTCAACAAGGATGGAAAGAATTGCCGGCCGAAGTCCGGCAAAGATTTGGTGATGAGCCGGGTGATGCGGCCGGGCGGCCTGTACTCATGCCTCCGCCGGCACCTCCTAGGCCAAGGGTGAGACCCTCTGTGGCGCCTTTGGCACCAAGACCTGCGCCTCCGCGGCCAACGCATCGCAGGCCGGAACGCTCAGCGCCACCCAGAGGAGTTGTGCCCCCTGTGCCCCCGCCAATTCCACTGCCAGCTTTGCCATTTAGTGATGATCCGTTCGCACCCCCAGCTCCTCTATCCAATCCGTTTGGTGATGGTCCGTTCGCATCCCCAGCTTCTCCATTCGATCCGTCTGGTGGAGATCCTTTTGCGGCAGATCCATTCACCGTCACTCCATCGCAGGGCTGGGATCGAGTTAAGGTCGTAGCAATCATGAATTCCCAGTGGATTCGTGTCACAAAGCTCGCTTTTACTGAATATCAAGGTGTGGTTTATGTCAAAACGGACGAACAAAGTCTTTATGGCGGAAATAATATTTATCAAATTATTGGAACTCCAGAAGATTTGCCTAATGCTCGTGTTGTACCAGTGAATCCGAAAGATTTACCGGCTGAGGTGAAGAAAAGATTTGGTTTGGATGATGATGGCAATGAGCTGGGGCAAACAGCCGATTTGTTTCCTAGTGAACCCGATCCGCGGCCGGCTGAAGCGGGAGATCCATTCGCTCCTCCCACGAAACCTACTAAACCAGCTGATGAAGGGGGAAGAGAATATAAATTTGAGCCCCCTTCTCCTCAACCCGCTGTGATTCCGGTCAGGCGGCTTCCGGGTTCTGATGATCCGATTCAAGCAGATGGCAGTAGTTTGGGGATGACATTGGCAGGCGCGGGATTGACCGGCGCCCATGAAGCCCAGTTATATTCTGAGATTCACGGCCGAGCCGGAGCTGAATCGATGTATGTGGTGGCGCGCGATGTGACGCTCAAGATTTACTATTTGCCCGATTCGAATGAATCCGTAGTTTTCTTTTACAAACGGAAATTAGGACTGGAGCCGGTGAGCGCGTCTACACAGTCTGTGCCGGTAAACCAGGCTGTTCGCTTGTTCAACCAAGGCGCGCTGCGCAGCAGAATCTTAAAGACGTTTGCCGCAAGCCAAGCGGCGGAAAATCACACGCCGGTAATCACTTTTGTGGATGATTTTCTCACACGTGAGATGGCTCAGAAATTAAGCCTGACCATGCGGCCCGGAGATTTATTTGTGGCCGTGTGGAATGGCAAGCTGAATGAAGATAAGCTTCCCGATGTGCTCACAGTTTTCCACCAAATGCCTCAAATCCGCACGCGAGCTATCCGCGAAGAGCTGCTGAGCGATGCTGCCCTCAATCAAATGACCCGCCGGATGAATGTGCCTGCTATTTTCTTCAGCCGGGTGGGTGAAACAAAAGACCTGGAGCTGGCTTTAGGCCGGAGCGGTGCGCGCGTAAAGTTTAATGTTGAGAAACTTCTTGCCCGAGGTATTGATTTGGGTGAAGCCGTAAGTTTGCTCAAGCAAATTGCAGATATGCCCTCACCCGAAGCGCGTATGACCCACTTTACACGAATGGGTCTCGCCGCCAAAGGCGAATATTTCGAAGTGGAAGACGGTTTCGTTGATTTTATCGAAACCTTCTATCAGAACATGCTGGTTCAGGGCGCAGTTTCCCGGGCTGCATAAACACAACCGTGTTCCAGAGACAGTTCCAGCGGGTTCTTGAGGGAGGTAACCGTTCAGAGTGGGTGTCATTCCGGCGAAGGCCGGAATCTTTCCGCCAAAGGCGAATCCGCCTTTGGCGGAAAAACCTCAAAACAAGATGCCAGCCTACGCTGGCATGACACCTACCCTGAACGCTTACTGAGGGAGAGGGTGTTGCTTCTTCTGTGTGCTATACTCCTGCCATCTTACTTGTTGAGAAAGGCCTATGATGGCCAAATGATTGGCAACTATTCCAAACACTTCGGTTTTTTCAAACGATTCACCAGTTTTCTCCTCGCCTTGGTTTTCTCCTTTCAGTCCGTTGTAAGCGCGGCGCCTTGGGCCCAGCCCGCATTTTCATTGATTGCACCTCCTTTTGCTCATTCCATGACTCTCAAACTGGCTCCCGATCTCGGCAAACTCGGTGATATTTTCGTTCCGGCCGATTCTCCTCGAGGTGCCCCGATGATTTATCTTGTGGAAGACGCGCATGACAGCCTGGACGCGCAGGCGAGTATTCGCCGCATTCTCAAGCACTTGACGGAAGAAAATAAAGTATCGCGCGTATTGTTTGAAGGCGGAAGCCGCGAATTGGATCGCCAGTTTTACCGATTTACGCCGGATAGCAGCCTGAATCGGAAAGTTTGGGATGAGTTGCTCAGCGCCGGTGCTATCGGCGGACTCGAGCGCTGCGCGCTGGAGGCGCCTCAAGCGATTCAATTTTTTGGCATCGAAGACGAGCATGTTTATTTCGATCATGTGCAAGCTTTGGCCCGGGCTTATGCGGCGGGGGACAAGGCCCGCTCGGCGATTCAAATCAGAGAACGGGAGTTACGCCGGCAGGAAAGCCGCCTGATTACCGGTGAGCTGAAAAAAATTTATAAAGCCGGAAAAACTTTCCGCGCCGGGAAACTTTCTCTGGCGCGTTACGTCCGGCAAATGACGGGCTGGGCACACAGCGTGCTGAAACTGGATTTATCTTCTTCCGCCAACCAGTTCCAGTGGCCGGAACTGGTGCGTATGACAAACGTGATGATTTTGGAATCGCGTCTTGCCAATGAGCGATCCAAAATCGAAACCTCTCTTGCCCAAATTCAGTCACGCACTCCGGAAAATTTAAAATGGCTATGGCAGAGCGCCCGGCATTATTTAGCTCAAGGCCGCTTACGCTGGTATTTCGAGCGCATTTATGACGCCCTGCCGCCCCGCGCCCGCCGGCTCATGGCCGTTTTGTCCGATTGGATCGGCTATCACACCCTCCGCGACGAGCTCCATCCGCAAATGTTAATGCAAGAATTGCGGCAGCTCGAAAAACATCTATTCGCCCGCATGAACCTGCCTTTCGAGACAGGGCAATTCCTCGCAGAAGAGCGCCAGTGGGCCATGCTGCGTAAGCTGATGCAGTTGGAGTTGACGCGGGGGGAGTGGAGGGAAATGCAATTAAGAATTAAGAATGAAAAATTAAAAATAAAAAATCATTCTCCATTCTTCATTTTTAATTCTTCATTGTCCTTCTATCGTCTCGCCTCTCGCCGCGACGCCATTTTCTGCCGGGCTATTCAGCGCCATTTGTCCGAGTCCGGAAACATGGCCCTCATTATCGGCGGCTTTCACACAGAAGCGATTACGGCTTATCTCAAAGAAAATGGCGTTGGTTACGCCGTCATCCATCCGTCGATTCATGATCGCAATCGTACATTGAATTATCGGGAGCGGATGACGTTATCGCTCCGTGGCGATGGCAGACGCCGGAATCACACGATACCCCGCGAGCTTGCCCCCGCCGTCGCCGGTGCTCTGGATTCTGCTCCTCGCGCTCAATTGTTGCGCCGGCACCTCCGGGCTAGGGCCCGGCAAATTATCTCCAATCTTTGCGGCGCTAGTCTAGGTCACCCCGGGAATCGGCAGCCTGTTTATACTCCCAAACCATTACGGCTCGACGGTTCTCGAGTACTGAATCGGGTGCGCTCAGTCAGTGAGTTTCACTTGGGGGATGACAAAGAGATCAAAGAAATGGCTGTACAGGTGCTGACAGCCATGTCGCGCTTCATGCACCGGCATTCCCCTCATGCAATGCGCCTCTCACCGGTTGAACGAGAAGTGATTGAAAAAACCCGCCAGTGGCATGTGCGGTCGGATGATATTTATGAGTCAACGGACAACGCTTGCCGGCGGCTACTTGCTTTTTTGGAGCTGGTTATCAGCGAATCGCTTGATAATGCGATGGATGCTTATTTAAGAGCCGTGTACCGCCCCAGAAAATGGGAGTCGAATGGAAACGAAGATTTCCGGTTTCGCATCCGGTTAACGGCTGATGTGAAGCTAGAAAAATTCATCGTACAGCTCATTGATAATGGAGTGGGTGAAACCCAGATTCGTCAAACGCGAATTAAGAAAGCGGCCTTTAAGAAAAGTCAAAAAAGAAAAAAAAGAAGCCCGCGAAAATTTTTCGGCCATGTGGGAGCGGGGGGTATTGCGATTCAGGTGGCAGCTCAACATTGGGGAGGCGAGGACCGGCTGTACGACCGCCCGCGCGCCCGGGGCGCTATCCGGGAAATCCACATTCCTTTTCAGGCTGTCCGGAAAGAACTGGCGGTTATCCGGAAATTGGCAAAGGTGAAATCGGATTCTCGAGCTTCGGCAGGGAGTTTAGGACACGCTGAAGCCGTGGACGCGGTGGTCCGATACGCGATAACCCAGCGCTGGATTACCCCAGCGCAGGTGGAGTTGGCCCGTAGAATGCGTGGGGACTTGCTTGGGAATCTGAAGACATATTTTAATCCAGCTCAATTGCAGGCACTTAGCGCACTTTATCAACGTTTGCTTCAACAACCGCTTCGACAGCCATCGCCGCAATCTTCTCCTCTTCGTCCATCTCCCCAACCTCCACCACCATCTCCCAAAGAATTAAAGGAGCAGGCCGTAAGAAGTTACGAAGCGGCGATTCAAGCGGAGCCTGGATTTAGTCCTCACGCGGCTAGTGCGTTTGAGAAACTTGAGGAGTTGGGCCGTGGCGGGATGGGAGAAGTGCACCGAGTGCGGGACAGGAGGCTGGGCCGGGAGGCGGCGCTGAAGCGGATGCTGGATCCCGATCGGGCCGGGCCGGAGGCTCTCTTTCGATTCAATCGGGAAGCACGCATTACGGCCGGATTGAATCATCCGTATATTCCTCCCGTCTACGAAGCCGGCACTGACCTCGCGGGGCATCCCTTCATGCTCATGCGGGTGATTGAAGGGAAGCCGCTTTCGAAACTGATCGAGTCCTTTCATAAAACAAAAGTAATTGTCTCGCGGCCCCTCTCCCTCGGAGAGGGAGAGGGATCAAGGGTGAGGGTGGGTGGTA
>JACQQR010000265.1 GCA_016206875.1 Candidatus Omnitrophota bacterium | reverse complement strand
GTTTCAGCCCGATTACAGTTGCGGGGCAGCCGCGGATTTACACCGCGTTCCGTTTAATGGATAAGTAATCTTAATTTGTCTCTTTGTTTACTTTACTTTCCCCTCTTGAGTGTGAGCAAACAATGAAACACGAGTTTTAGAAAGCAAAGAAACGCCCAGCACTAAAAAAAATGTCATGGGAATATCCCGTAATAAATGAGCGCCGATATAAGGCAACGCCGAGCGGTAACATTTCGCAAGATCCGAAATCGTATGGGCGTACATGGAAGGATGAGCAGGGTCACAACCTCCATAAATCCATACGCCAAAATTGGAAATCAGTTGGAATAGTATTACGGCAATGCCGGCATAAATTGTCGAAGCCCAAGCGCCCGCGCCTAACAATTTCTTCAGATTTCTTGCGATAAACACAGCAAATAAATAACCCAGCGTGATAAAAAAAGTAAGCGGATAAAAAGAAGTGAGCAACCCTTTAATCAGCACTAAAACGACAGGAAAGCCATAAGCCAAACTTTTTCTTTTAAAAAATAAGGCACCTGCAAGAGTTAAGGGAATAATGGGCAAAATATAATGGAACATAGACAGCTCCTTGTTTGAATAAAAAAAAAGTGACAGTCACTCAAGTGACAGTCACTTTAAAAATTAATGGGAAATGCTGCGCGCAGGATCATGAATCCTCCTTACGAGGTTGTCTTGTTTATTCGTCTCCTGGCTTTCGGGCGAAACCAAACATCCCGCCTTCCCTTCACATTTCAGGTGAAAGTGGCTTCGTGGGATATCTCAGGCCCGATTACAGTTGCGGGGCAGCCGCGGATTTACACCGCGTTCCGTTTAATAAACAAGTGTTTAGAAATGCTGAGGACGCATTATAAATATCTTTTCTGCGGAAGCAAGCGGAAAAAAAGAGAGGAGGGAGGAAGGAGTACGGAGGAGGGAGGAAAAACAAAGCAATTTCCTTTTCTCTCTCCTCCCTCCTATCTCCTCTCTCCTATTTTCGCCTTGCGGTACATATGCGTGAAATCGGAGGCATAAAGGCGGGAATCGGCAAAATCTTTCGAGGTGAGCACGCGGCCTACAATAATAATGGCATCGCGCGTTACTTTTTCTTTTTTCAATTTCGAGGCAATATCGCCGAGTGTGCCCCAAACAATTTTCTGGTCCGGCCAGCTGGCGCGCTCAACTGCCGCCACCGGACAATCTTTGCCGTAATGAGGCACAAGTTCACGCGCCACTTTGGCGGCGAGCGCCGCGCTCAAAAAAAGCACGAGCGTAGCTTGATGCACGCCTAAATCTCCGAGCTTCTCCCGCTTGGGCATGGGGGTGCGGCCTTCGGCGCGCGTGATGATGATGGTTTGCGATAGCTCGGGAAGAGTCAGCTCTTTTCCAAGTGCTGCGGCAGCAGCGGTGAAAGAAGACACGCCCGGGATTATTTCATATTCAATGCCAAGCTCTTCCATTCGCCGAACCTGCTCGGCTGTGGAGCCGAATATCGATGGATCACCGGTATGCACGCGCGCAACATCCAAATTCCGCCCGTGGGCCCGCTTCAAAATCGCCGTGATTTCTTCAAGGTCCATCCCGGAAGAGTCATATACCTGCGCATCGCGCCGTGCGCGGGCAATCACTTCTTTGGGAACGAGCGAGCCCGTATAAAACACAACCGGACAGGTTTCAATAAGCCGCGCTCCCCTCAAAGTCAGTAAGTCCGGTGCGCCCGGCCCGGCGCCGATAATGTAAACTTTCATCATGTTTTCCTTACACGCACTTGAGCATACTATCGCGCACTACTTGCCAGGCCGCATCCGGCATTTGTTCCAGCCAACGGGCATCGGTGATGCCTGCTTCATTTTTCTTCACCGCCGCTACGCGCCACAGCCTGTCGCTCACCGATAAATTTCTTTCGATAATGAAACGTTTGTACAGCAGCTCGGCCAGTGCTTCGCCTTCTACTTCCATCTCCAAATAATCCCCATCGATAGAAATCGGGCGCACCGGCTCCAGCAATTTAAAATGAACGGGATGGTCAGGATCCGATTCCGGCGGTGTTTTAAATCCAGCGGCTGCGAAATCACACGGCTCTTTGAGCTCACCCACCAAATAAAATTGCCCGTCTGACTGAGCCAGTATTGCGCCCGCCAGACGCGTTACTTTAGACATTTATTTTTCTCCAGAATTACACCGCAACGGAATGAAATCCAACTTGAATAACACCCTTTCCCGGATATTTCTAAGGTGCCAAACTGGCACCTTAGAACTCTTAATTCTTCCACAGTAAGACAAAATATAAAATCATTAGGAAAACGCTCTCTATTTCGCCGCACTTGCCGGGCAAGGTATTCTAGTGCCTCGTTCCCAAGTTCATATAGGATTTAAATACCTTAACTCGCGGCCCCTCTCCCTCGCGAGAGGGAGAGGGATTAAGGG
>JACQQR010000264.1 GCA_016206875.1 Candidatus Omnitrophota bacterium | reverse complement strand
ATCTCGGAAATGATTATGACGGATTCGGATACGCTTAAACCCGTAAAACCGAAAACGATCGCCAAGTCCCTGGCGATTGGAAATCCTGCTGACGGCTATTACGCTCGCGATGCGGTGAAAGCGAGCGGGGGTAGTGCTGAAATCGCGAGCGATCAAGACATTCGTGATGGCATTCAACTGCTTGCGAGAACAGAGGGAATTTTTACGGAAACAGCCGGGGGCGTCACGGTTGCGGTGGCGAAGAAGCTGATTGAGAAAGGTGTCATTCCAAAAGACGAATCTCTCGTGATCGCGGTTACAGGGAACGGTTTAAAAACACAGGATGCAATCCAAGATTCAGTCGTCTCGCCGATTGAGATCGAACCACAGCTGAAATCATTTGAAGAGAGGGTTTGGGCGAATTGGGGGTCAAGGGTCACAGGGTCATAGGGTCAAAGGCACGCATGGGTCATGGGTGTAATGGCCAAGCACTAGACACCGTAGGGACGCGATTTATCGCGCCCGTGTGATCGCGGTCGTGCACACCGCGTCGCGGATCATCGGGCGCCATGAATGGCGCCCCTACGCTTAGAGAATTGGTTTTATTCATACGTTTACCCTTGCCCCTTGACGCTATGACTCTTTATCTTCCGGTGTTGCAAGGCGGTTCAAGTTGCCGAAGAGCTTTTGGAACGTGGAGTCAGCGATTGCAAAAGGGTGATCCGTGCCGCGGACGGCCGCGGCATACGTCTTTGCGTCGTTTGTAATGGGTTCGCCGACGTCTAAAAATTGAGCCGCTTTACTTACGAGCTGGATCTCAATCCAGTTCTCTCCCTCCGGCCCGACTTTGACAGTTAAATCGCGATTTGGACGGTTTTACACCTTATAATTTTCGCAGAAAACAAAAATGTGGGTACACATAATATAGCATAATATTTGAATATTACTTGTAATATCGATTGACTCTCTAATTATTTATGGGTACACTGCACCCATGTATATCCGAACGGTTAAAAATAATTCAGGCCAGGCGTATTATCAGCTGGTGGAATCCTTCCGTTATAACGGCCAAGTCAGGAAACGAGTGCTGCTTACCTTAGGAAGGATTGAAGATCACAAAATCGATGAGCTTGCCGGCGCAATCAGCCGCCACCAAAAACAACTCACCGCTTGCGATTTAATCAAGCAAGTGTCGGTGGATGAGACGTTTATTCTGGGGCCGTTGTTAGTGCTTGAGCATTTATTTGAAAAGCTGGGTATCCATACAGTCATGAACCACATTCAGGATCAACACCCGAGATTAGGGTTCAACTTAATGACGCAGTTATTTGCACTGGTTGCCTCGCGGTTTGTCCGGCCGAGCTCAAAATTAAAGGTGTATGACCATTGGATTGAGAAATTTTATCCCGAAATGATAAAGGATGAAATTGAAGTCCACACACTTTATCGGACCATGGATTTGTTGGCCGCTCATAAAGAGGAAATCGAAAAGAAGCTGTACCGGCACGGGCGCGATCTCTTAAACATGCCTGTGGATGTGGTGCTGTATGATTTAACCACGCTCAGATTTGAAAGTACGCGCACCGATTTGGGACACTTGAGGCAGTTTGGATACTCCAAAGAGAGGCGGATCGACTGCACCCAGGTGGTGTTTGGTTTACTGGTGGATACGGATGGAATTCCTTTGGGATTTGAGGTGTATCCCGGAAATACCTTCGAGGGAGAGACCTTGAAGGATATCGTCGAGAAGATGAGAGCTAAATTTCAGGTACGCCGGTTTATCTTTGTCGGAGACCGCGGCATATTCTCCAAAAAGAACCTGGACTTACTAAGCCAAGACGGAACAGAATTTATTGTGGGGATGAAGCTGGGTGTGGTCCGCAAAAGACACGAAGAATTTTATGATCTGAATCGGTTCCGTTCCATTAACGAATCGCTTTATGTGTATGAGACCGAATATGAAGGAGACCGTTTGATTGTCACATGGTCTCGCGCTCGATACGAGCGGGATCAGAAAGCGCGCGGAGATATCCTGGAAAAGATTCTCAAAAAACTTGGGTCAAAAAAGGTAAAGGCGGAAACGTTTATATCCAACCGGAGTTACCGGCGGTTTGTGCGTTTGGACGGAAAGAGCAAACCTGTTTTAAATGAAGAAGCGATTCAAGAAGATGAGAAAAAGGACGGATTCTTCGGAGTGGTCACGAGTGTAAAGGATTTAAAGGCGGATGAGATTGTGATGCATTATAAGGATTTATGGAAGATCGAAGATGCGTTTGGAGAATTCAAAGGGAGCACGCTGAAAACCAGACCCGTATTTCATTGGAAAGACCGCCGGATCGTCGGACATTTAACCCTCTGTTTTCTGGCTTATCTCTGCGAGGCATACATGACAAAGGTGCTGCGCCAAAAAACAAAGCGGTTGACTTCCAAATCAATTGAAGACGGAATCATTAAGGAACGGCCTTTAACAGTGTCGGAAATCATGAAAGAACTATGCGAAGTCAGAGTTGTCCCGGTTCGATTCGGAACGGAAAAAACACTTTGGGTGAGAACCGATATTAACGGAAACGCGGCTCAGCTGTTTACAGCCATCGGAATGCGGCTGCCGCCCAAAGTGCTGAAAGAGACCTGAAAGTGTGGTATCACAAACCTCTTTTTCCCAAAATTATAAGGTGAAAACGCTCAAACAAGTGTCAAAGTCGGGATTTGAAGAGAGGGTTTGGGCGAATTGGGGGTCAAGGGTCACAGGGTCATAGGGTCAAAGGCACGCATGGGTCATGGGT
>JACQQR010000263.1 GCA_016206875.1 Candidatus Omnitrophota bacterium | reverse complement strand
GCTTCATTCGGTAAGGCTCACGGATAACGGCAGTCACGAAAACCGGAATGGCCGCCAAAACGACTCCGATGACGTAGCGCATGGGAATACCGCTGAGAAAAAAAAGAATGGCGGACAACAGAAAAATAAACACCACAGAGCCCAAATCAGGCTGGAGAATAATCATGCCGAACAGAAAGCAAAGTATCGCGCCGGGCACAAGATACACGGTCAAGGAACCCGACTGCACCCATTTCATTTTGCGCGATAAATAATCGGATAAATAGATAGCCACCGCAAGCTTGGCAAATTCAACCGGCTGGAAAGTAAATCCGCCCAGGCCAATCCAACGGCGCGCACCCCCGCCCGATTTTCCAATTCCCGGAAAAAATACGGCGAAAAGCAGCAGCGCGGCACAAAGCAAAATCCAACGTGAATTCTTCTGAATCCAATCCAGGTTCAAACAGGAAACGCCGATTAAAGCGGCAAAACTTAAAAATAAGTACACCATTTGACGCTTCAAGTAATACAAATTGTCGTTATAGGTTTGACCGGCGAATACGGCGCTTGCGCTAAAAATCATCACAGTGCCAATCACATTGAGCAGGAGCACGGCGATAAATAACCGGTTTCCCTCCCGGCTGAAAATCGTCATCATACCTTGTCCCCTTGTAAGCGTTCGGGGTGGGTGTCATGCCAGCGTAGGCTGGCATCTTGTTTTGAGATTTTTCCGCCTTTGGCGGAAAGATTCCGGCCTTCGCCGGAATGACACCCACTCTGAACGGTTATGTCCATTCACCCGCCAAAGAAAGAGAAAGCCGGGCATAATACGCTCTTACTTTTTCTTTAAACTCACGCCCTCGATGCTCATAATTTTGAAACATATCAAAACTGGCGCATCCCGGAGAAAATAACACCACGTCGTCCTCGCGCGCTGCCTTGTACACCCGGGCGAGCACATCGGAGAAATCGCCTCCGAGCTCGCACGATGCCGTACCCTGCAAATCTTCGGCCATCAAATCTTTGCACTGGCCGAATAAAATCAAATGCTTCACTTTCTCTTTTACGAGAGCACGCAAAGAATCAAAGTGGTTTCCTTTATTTTTGCCTCCGGCTATCAAAATTACTTTTTGCTTTTGCCGCTTAAGCGCATACGCCAAAGAAGAAGGGTTCGTTGACTTGGAGTCATTGATATAAAGAATACCCCCCGTTTCTTCGCGGTTGATAAAACACTCCAGCCTATGCTCGATAGGAGGAGCGCTCTCTAAAAACCTTTCCCCTTCCTGCCTCGACCAGCCATAGACATCGCACAATGCAAGCACCGCATCCCAGTTCGGATTGTCCGCCTCATGTTGATTAAAGAAAAATTTCCGGGAGGCAATCGATGCAATCGATTGTTGAATCACATCATCCTTGAAATTGACAATAGCCGCATCTTCGGGTTTCTGATTTTTGAAAATTCTGAATTTTGCGCGGATATAATTTTCATAATTGCCATGCCAATCGATGTGATCGGGTTCAATATTCAGCAAAAAAGCTACTTTGGGCCGGAACATTTTGATGGTTTCCAGCTGAAAGGAGCTCACTTCAACTACCGCATATCCTCGCGTATTGCCGCGCCGGATTTCTCCGATAAACGGATTGCCGATATTGCCGCAAGAAAAGGCCTGCCCCGTAAAGTGGCGGGCTAGAGCGGCGCTTAACGTTGTCACTGTGGTTTTACCGTTGGTGCCCGTAACTGCAATCAGTTCCCCTTCAAAAAAACGATAGGCCAATTCAATTTCACTGATCACCAGCTTTTGATTTTCATGCGCCGCTCGAAGAACCTCCGCATGCGGAGGAATTCCGGGCGAGCACACAATGAAATGAGAGTCCAGAATTCGCGGCACATCGTGGCCGCCGAGTTCGGTAGGGATTCCGCGCGATTCCAAATCTTCTTGTAAGCGCAAAAAGTCATCCTGCACAGCCAGCTCGCTCACATAGACTCTAGCGCCGTGTTCTTTGAGAAACAAAGCCGATTCGTATCCGGATTTTCCCAATCCTAAAACAGATATTTTCTTGCCGGTCAAAACGTCCATGATTCAGTTTTTCCCGAAAACGTCTCAAATTTATTGTATTTTCAGCGTGCTTAAACCAAGAATTGAAAGCATAAAGGCCACAATCCATAAGCGAATTGTCACCTTGGACTCAGGGACCCCCATCAATTGAAGATGGTGGTGAAACGGCGACATTTTAAAGATGCGCCGCTTGAACAGTTTAAAAGAGGCCACCTGCAAAATCACTGAAAACGCCTCCCAAACAAAAACACCGCCCACAATCACCAAAAGCAATTCCTTTTTAATGAAGATGGCGATGGCCCCAAGCACTCCGCCTAAAGAAAGCGACCCGGTGTCTCCCATAAATACCGAAGCCGGAAAGCTATTGAACCAGAGAAATCCCGTGCCGGCTCCTACCAAAGCCGAACAAAAAACAGCAAGCTCTCCGGCGTGGGGAATGAACGGAATAGCCAGATATTTTGCAAATGCGGCATGTCCGGTCACATAACTCATCACGGCAAACGTGCCCGCGGCAAACAGAAGGCAACCTACCGCCAATCCATCCAACCCATCCGTCACATTCAGCGCGTTTGAGGTTCCTATTAAAACACAAATCACAAAGGGGATCAGAAAAAGCCCTAAATGAATCGAAACATTTTTTAAGAATGGAATATAAATTTGATGATCAAACGAGGGGTCAGAAAATAGATAGAATCCCAGCACAATACCCAGGATCAGTTGACCCAAAATTTTCGAAAGCGACGCCAATCCCTTTGAAGTTCCGGATCGGATTTTCAAATAATCATCAATAAATCCGACTCCGCCAAACCACAAAAACACCGCCAAGGATAAAAGCACGTACTTATTCGATAAATTTCCCCACAGAATCATAGAGACTGTAACGGCCACCAGCAACAAAATGCCTCCCATGGTAGGCACGCTGGCCTTGGCTTCATAATATTTGTGGATTTGTTCGGCATGCGCGCGCTTTGTAGTGGCCATGATCTTCAAATTCTTTAGCCAGTCAATTACGCGCGGCCCGAGCCACAAGGTCAACAGGAAAGCGGTCACCGCCGCGCCTGCGCAGCGGAATGTGATGTATTTAAAAATATTCATCACAATCCAGTGATCCCTTAATGGATATAAGAGGGCATAAAACATTCGATAATTTCCTCGAGCTTCATGGAGCGTGAGCCTTTAAAAAGAACCAAATCCCCTGATTTTAAAAATTCTTTCAAAAAATTCCGGGCCTCCTCATTATTTTCAAATCCATAGGCTATGGAAGTGCGCTCCCGAATACTGTGCAAGCCGCGCAGAAACTCCTTCATAAGAGGACCAACGGCCACAATGGCATCGATAGAAGCCCTTGCGGTATTTTCTCCGAGACTATAATGAAATTCTTCCTTGCGTTCACCGAGTTCCAGCATATCAGCGCAGACCAACACCTTCCTGCCGTCTGTTTTCATGCGCTCAAATGACTCAATGGCCAGGCGCAAGGATGTGGGATTTGAGTTATACGCATCATCGATCATCCGGATGCCTTCGCTCGTATGAATCATTTCAAACCGGGACTTGGGAAATTTAAAATCTCTCAGAATTCGAGCCATCGCCTCAAAGCCCATGCCCAGCTCACGGGCCAAGGCAACTGCGGCCACCGTATTGAGGGCGTTAAAAATACCGTTCGTCGCAATGAAAAACGTGTGCTTCCCGTTGATCACGATTTCTATCCCGGAAGACACCGTGCGGCTGTCCGTCAGTTGATAGGTGTTGCCGGAATTGATTCCGAAAGTAACAACGCGGCCTTTTCCCGCCGCAATCAAAGAGACCAGATGATTGTCATCTCCGCCAATGACCATCGTCCCGCCCCGAGCCAACACATGACGGGCCAATTCAATTTTTGTCTTATAAATATTTTCAATGTTTCCAAAACCCTCCAGATGGCACGGGTACACATTGGTAATCATTCCGCAATTGGGCAAAAGAATTTCCGAGAGTTCGCCGATTTCTCCGGGATAACTGGCGCCCAACTCCGAAAGAAGCGCTTGATAGGAGCCGTCCAGTTTCAGGAGCGTTAAAGGAAGGCCGATGTAATTATTTTGATTTCCCTCGCTGGCCAGAAGCTCCCACCGGGAACCCACCAGCGCGCGAATAATTTCTTTTGTGGTTGTTTTTCCTGAACTTCCGGTGACGCCGATACAAATTCCTTTAAATTCTTTGCGTATGGAAGCGGCTAACCGTTGAAGAGCCTGCGTTGTATCCCGAACTACGATTACATTTTCATATCCCGAAAGAGAAAATGGTGACCGCGGGTTTCCGGTTTGCGAATAAAATTTTTGATCCACAACAAAAGCCGAAGCGCCCCCTTCCCGGGCCTGCCTTAAAAAATCATGCCCGTCCAATTTTTTTCCTCTTAATGCGATGTAGACATTTCCGGGTTGCAGGGTTCGCGTATCAATAGAAACGCCGGCCGCTTCTCCTTGCTTTGAGGAAAGGTTTTTGATTATGCCGTCAAAACGCCTGGCAAGTTGTTTGAGATGAAAGCCCGACTGTACCGTTTGGCCCATTCTTTTATCTCCACAGAGTCTGAAAAATGATATTTCTTGCGCCCAACAATTTGGTAGTCTTCATGCCCTTTTCCGAGCACCAGCAACATATCGTTGCCTTGAGCCATCTGGCAAGCCTTCCATAGAGCCTGCCGGCGATCTTCTATGATAGAAACCGAGTGGGCCATTTTTTCATCCGATATACCCGCTGCGATTTGACGGAGAATCTCGTGGGGCGCTTCTTCACGCGGATTGTCTGATGTGAGAATGACATAATCGGAAAAGTCTGCGGCAATTTTACCCATAACCGGCCTTTTTCCTCGATCGCGATTCCCGCCGCAGCCAAATAGGGTAATGATCCTCCCTTTCTTCAGAGGCGCAAGAGAACTCGTAATGTTTAAAATAGCATCCGGCGAGTGGGCATAATCAATGAAGGCCCATGCGCCGTTTGGCAGGCGGATCCGCTCCAGCCTTCCGGGCACTCCTTCAAATGAAGAAACCCGCTCCAGGATCCCTTCAGGGTCCGCGCCTGCCTCCACGCAAGACGCTATTGCCGCCACTAGGTTATAAACATTATGAACGCAAAGAAGCGGGCTGGAAACCCGGAACCGGCGCCCGCGGCATGCGAGGGAAAAACGAGTTCCTTCCAAATCACATTGAATATCCGATGCGTAATAATCTGTTGCCGTCCGAATGGAAAATCCGATTTTTTTCACCGGGCCCAGTCTGTCCCATAACCGTTTTCCGTAAGGGTCATCCAAATTGATCATTCGATTTTGTATGCCGGGAAATTCAAAAAATAATTTGGATTTGGAATCAAAATAATCTTCGAAGGTTTTGTGATAATCCAGATGATCCCGGGTGAGATTTGTAAAGAGCGCGCTCTGAAAATAAATTCCGTCCACTCGTCCCTGTTTTAAAGCATGGCTGGACACTTCCAGAGCGCAATGACGAATTCCGTCTTGAACCATCCGGCCTAAAATGGAATTGAGTTCCCGGGCGCCCGGAGTTGTATTGGATAACGGCAAGTGTTCACGGTTCCACCCGGCCTCTACCGTGCCAATCACGCCGGTGGGGACCGTCGGATTCATGAGATGACGAATGAGAAATGCGGTGGTGGTCTTCCCGTTCGTTCCCGTAACACCCACTACGTGCATACGGCGAGACGGAGCGCGATACCAGCGGGATGAAATGAGGTTGACCAAGCGGCGGGTATTGGCCACAGTGACAAAAGGCACGCGCAATTTTGCGTTCAAATCAAATGAGTCTTCGAAAATGACTCCGGCCGCCTTGCGGGCTATCGCGTCCGGAATAAATGTATGCCCGTCAATCGTTTCTCCGCGCGCGGCAATAAACCATGTGCCTTCTTGTACATCACTTGACCGGTCTGTCCAGCTCTTAACCTCTTCATTCAGCAGATGTGGCGAACTAACTTTGAATGGCTCTCCCTCTAACAATTGCCCCAATTTCATGTGAGAACGGTACCCTTCGTGTGGAAAGAATCGTTTTATAGTATCGGCTATTTTAAAGTTCTCTCTACTACGG